>JAADJE010000082.1:0-19239 GCA_013150915.1 Gammaproteobacteria bacterium | reverse complement strand
TATGACAACGACAGCAAAATAAGATCAGGTTAACGGGACATTAGCAGTGAAGTAAAATTTCAAAATTCCACTCGATAAAGGTGATGGTCCGGGTGAGCTCGGGCGGCCTATGAATCTGACCATAGCGAAGAATGAACTCTATGTTGCCGACTACTTTTACGACCGGATTCAGGTTTTTAGCCTCGATGGCACGCCACTACGTGGCATTGGCAAACGCGGCATGGCCCGGATCCTGACATAATACCCACTGTTTCGGCACAATTCACACAAATTTGCCACGTCTCATCGTACAAACTTTTACATTGCAATTTCTTCAATTGGGCGAAATACACTTGTCAAGTTTTATGTAGAGAGTAGGTCCGGGAGTCACCAGGCCGGCCGACTAAATACTTTCAGGTGAACTAACGAAGAACAGGATAATCAAGCGGCATTCAAACTGACAGAGCCCCCTTATATATTAAGTGCCCTTAACTTGGCGCCGTTCAGGTCAGATCCGAATGACATTTACTTGAGTTTCATTATTTCGGCAATGTTCCTTTAACTTTTCCTATTTTCGGCAGTAACATTTACGACATCTTCAACACGCGGATAGATGCGTACCATCCTCACTGCCCCACCCGTGGTCTGTACCACTTCAACAGGATAATTATCGATCAGCATGGTTGTTCCTGTTTGGGGGATGTCTTCAAGCCTTTCTAGAATGAGGCCATTCAGCGTTCTAGGCCCGTTAACAGGCAGCTGCCAGTCCATATTCCGATTTAGATCACGAATAGAGGCCATGCCGTTGACCATGTAGGAGCCATCACTTTGTTTATGTACATCCTGCAGGTCGCCTGGAGTTTGTGTATTAAACTCACCAATGATTTCCTCGAGAATTTCATCCATTGTAATCATCCCCTGCAGGTCGCCATACTCATCAACTGCCAGACCAAGGCGACGTCTTTCTTTTTGCATAATCAACAGTTGTTGCATCACCGGTGTGTCTTCTGGCACAAAATAGGCAGGTCGGAGTAATTTTACCAGTTTTTCCCGATCAAGCTTATCCGTCTGTACGGCATGTATGGCCCGCCGTAAATGCAGCACGCCGACTACATTGTCCAGATTGCCCTTAAAAACAGGCAGGCGGGTATGATGACTGGTAGTCAGTTGTTCAAGGATTTCGTCCCATTCATCGTCAAGGTTAATCCCCTCGATGGCACTACGGGGAACCATAATATCTTCTACGGTGATTCGCTCCAGATCCAGTATGCTCATTAACATGTCATGGTGACTCTTGGGGATCAGGCTTTCCGCTTCTTTCACCACAGTACGCAGCTCGTCCTTATTCAGCGCATCCTGGTTGTGTTGTGGCTTGATATTGAAGAGGCGTAAAAAATGGTTAGCAAAAATATTGATGATCCAGACGATGGGATACAGGACCCACAACAGCACGATGAGCACATAAGAAGCAGGAAAAGCAATTTTTTCAGGATGGCGCATTGCCAGTGTTTTCGGTGCAACCTCGGCAAACACCAGTACAACCAGGGTCAGAATAAATGTAAAGACTGCAATGGCAGTTTCGCCATAGAGACGCAAGGCAGCAATAGTGCTAATTGAGGCGGCAGAAAGATTGACCAGGTTATTACCTAACAGAATAACACCGAGCAGTCGATCAGGCTGATCAAGCAGACGACTTGCCAGCTTTGCACTGCGGTATCCCTTGTCAGCAAGATTCTTCAGACGATAGCGGTTAAGCGCCATCATTGCGGTTTCAGAGGATGAAAAAAAGGCAGAACAGGCAATGAGTACGGCCAGAATTACGAACAGCACCCAGACAGGTAAATCACTCAAGGAAGTGGTATCTCATTGTGTACGGGTTGTTTATTCTACAGACTGCGGCGGTATCTGTCATGAAACATCTTTATTAACCGCAGAGGATACGGAGGTACACAGAGGTTTTTTAAGTGAATGAAAATTTTTTATTGACTTGGAATTTACAGCAGTACTCTTTCTATTCCCTCGTTGCGAATTCTCTTGGCAGATTCGCGCATCCAGTCATCTCCCAGCAAACTGGCCGCCAGTTCGACGACGATGTAATCCGTGCCCAGTCCTGTACTCTTTTCGTAACGTGCCATGCCCTGCTGACAGGAGGGGCAGGAGGTGAGTATTTTTAAATCTTTTGTTTTACCGGTTTCACCTGTCAGGGCCTCAATATTTTTGAATAGTTCTTCCTGTTTACGGTATCTGACCTGGGTAGCGATATCGGGTCTGGATATGGCAAAGGTACCTGATTCACCACAGCATCGGTCGGATAACAAAACCTTGGCTGCCAGCAGTTTGCTGGCCACATCGACCGGATCATGGTGTTTCATCGGGCTGTGGCAGGGTTCGTGATAAAGGTATTTTTTGCCACTGGATTCAAGCCTCAGCCCTTTTTCCATCAGAAACTCATGGATATCCAGGGTTCGACAGCCAGGGAAGATATGCTGTAGCGAGTACTTCAATAATTGATCAAGACAGGTACCACAGGAGACGATGATCGTGCGGATATCCAGATAGCCAAGGGTGTTGGCAATGCGGTGCATCAGGACCTGATTGTCAATCGACATCTGTGTGCCACGTTTGTTGTCACCGCCAGCCGATTGTGGATAGCCACAACACAGGTAACCAGGCGGCAAGACTGTTCGTACGCCCTGCTCATATAGCATGGCCAGTGTTGCCATGCCTATCTGGCTAAACAGGCGTTCGGAGCCACAGCCCGGAAAATAGAAGACTGTTTCACTGTTATCCGTTATTTTCTCAACATCCTGTATGATTGGGATGCTGTTGGATTGCTCTATATCCAGTAATGCGCGCAAGGTCGGGCCAGGTGTATCTGAGGGCAGGGGCTTTTTAATGAAATTGACTATCTGGCTGCGTATCTCGGGCTGTCCCAGTGACACTGTTGGGCGTTTATTTTCCGGCAGTAGCCGGAAGTGTCTGGCCAGTCGATTGATCCATCGCTGTACAGCATAACCTGCCTTGATTATTACCAGCCGTAACCACCTTATACGGCGCGGACTGCTGGCATTGAGGAAGGACATGGCCAGCCAGTTACCGGCATTAAAATGTTTTTCTCCTTTCTCTTTGAGGATGTTTTTGATCAATGAGGACACCTCACCAAAATCAATATCGACCGGGCAGGGTGGCAGGCAGCGATGACAGAGGGTGCAGTGGTCAGCGATATCATTGAGTTCATCAAAGTGACGTGTCGAGATGCCACGGCGGGTCTGCTCCTCATAAAGAAAGGCTTCGAGCAACAGGCCAGAAGCCAGTATTTTGTTGCGGGGTGAGTAGAGCAAATTAGCTGCAGGGATGTGTGTGGAACATACCGGTTTACACTTACCGCAACGCAGACAATCTTTGATTTCATTATTCAATTCACCGAATGCGCTGGCTTCAAGAATCAGTGCTTCCTGCTCGAGTAATCTGAACGAGGGGGTATAGGCATTTTTCAGTCCGCTGCCGGCAAGTAGTTTGCCCCGATTGAAGTGCTGTTCCGGGTCAATCTGCTTTTTGTAAAGGGCAAATGCCTCGATTGTACTCTGCTCAAGGTAGCGTATTTTTGTCAGACCGATACCGTGTTCACCAGAGATAACGCCGCCCAGATCTTTTGCCAGTTGCATGACCTCATCAACGATGTGATCGGCCTCCCGCAGCATCTCATAATCGTTTGAATGTACCGGGATATTGGTATGTACATTACCGTCACCAGCATGCATGTGGGTCGCCACAAACAATCGGCTGGCACGGACTTTAGAATGAATATTATCCAGTTGGTCTCGAACGGTCTGCATGGCCTTACCGCTGAATATCACCTTTAACGGTTTTTCAACTTCGCGTCGATAGGAGATACGTAGCCGCCGGGACTGCAGCAGGGAAAAGGCAGAGCTTTTTTTATCGCTGTCATTGTCTAATGCGGCGGCCAGTCGTGGAAATTTCCCGGCCGCTTTGTCAGGGTCTGCAATGATCGATGCCCAGCAGTGTTGAATAGTTTTCAGATGCTCTGTTGCTGCTGACAGCTTGGCCGTAATAATTTCATGGCTTTCATCGCTATCACCAAAGCCGGCTTCGTCGATATCCTCTGTGGCTGATGTACCAAGGTAGTCGGCCACGGCATCAATAATGGCCAACTTGTTCCTGGTTGACTGAATAATATTGATACGTTCAATGCCATTCGTATACTCAGCCAGACGTGGCAGGGGGATAACCACGTCTTCATTGATTTTGAAGGCATTGGTATGAGCAGCGATGGCAGCCGTACGTGCACGATCCAGCCAGAAACTTTGGCGGGCTTCGGCGCTGGCGGCAATAAAGCCCTCTGCGCCACGCTGTCTGGCAAGCTCGACGATGTCGTGGCTAATCTGATCTAGTTGTTCTTCATCATCACAGCTGAGATCGATCAACAGGATCATGCGCGGTAGCTCTGCGCGTGCTGCCTTGGTGGTGTAGCCAACGGCTTTTACATACCGCTCATCGAGGTGCTCAAGACCTGACAGCAGAATGTCTTCATTCTTTTCTGTCAGGGCAACAATCTCGACGATGGTCGAAACCGATTTTGCCAGATCATTGCTGAAGAATTCAAGGCAGAGCGTGCGTATGTTAGGTGGCAGGCGATGCAGGATAAAGCGGGCCGAGGTGATGAGTCCGTCACAGCCTTCTTTCTGTATCCCCGGTAGACCACCGAGGAACTTGTTGGTGACATCTTTACCGAGGCCGTTGTGGTGTAATTCACTGCCCGGGATTTCCAGTATTTCTGCTTCACCGTCGGCAGTCAGACCATCTTTCTGAAAGCGTTGGACACTGAAACGGACGACATCCTGTAAATGAATTTTGCCGAGATTATGATCCAGCCGTTCGACCTCCAGCCACTTCGCATTCGGGGTCACCATGCGCCATGAGACCAGATTATCCAGCGTGGTGCCCCACATTACGGCCTTCTTGCCACCCGCATTCATGGCGATATTGCCGCCGATACAGGAGGCATCCTGTGAGGTGGGATCCACGGCAAACACCAGCCCAGCCTGATAAGCCATATCGGCAACCCGACGGGTGACCACCCCGGCCTGGACATGGATTGACGGTGTCTTTTTATTCAGTCCTGCTAACGAACAGTCTGCTATCTTTCCTATATCGAGTAGACGTTCGGTATTGATGATGGCAGTGTTGGTGTACAAAGGTACCGCGCTGCCGGTATAGCCGGTGCCACCGCCTCTGGGGATGATGGTCAGGCCGAGATCTATGCAGGCCTCAACGATATCTCTGACCTCCTCTTCGCTATCCGGCGTGATAATCACAAACGGATACTCAACCCGCCAGTCCGAAGCATCCGTCACATGTGAGACGCGCGTCAGACCGTCGAAATGTATATTGTCCTTCGCTGTGACGTGTACCAGTCGTCGCCTGGCCTTTTGCCGTAACTGCCTGTTGTCAATCAGCCCTCTCTCAAATTTAATGACGGCTTTACGCCCGGCGTCGGCCAGTTTCAGTACTTGCGGGTTTTTTCGTGCACGACTAATGATCTGGTCAAGCCGTTCGTGCAAGGTGCGGATCAGAGACCTGAAGGCTCCCGGGTCCGCTATCAGGTCATCCTGGATGTAGGGATTGCGGCTGATAACCCACATGTCGCCAAGTACATCGAAAAGCATGTGGGCAGAGCGTCCAGTACGTCGTTTTTCCCGCAGGGCATTGAGGGTGTGCCACATGTCTTCACCGAGAAATCGTGAAACGATCTCGTGATCGGAGAAAGAGGTATAGTTATAGGGTATTTCGCGGATACGCGTGTTCATCAGACTGGTCGTGTTCGTGTCTAACTTAACCGCCGAGTAAAAATTCCAGAACAAATTTGGTGCCAAAATACCCCAGTATCAGCAGGCTGAGGCCGCCTATCGTCCAGTGAACGGCATTACGCCCGCGCCAACCCCAGCGCCAATGGCCAAAAAGGAAGATGGCGAAGACCAGCCATGCACTGGCAGACAGGGTTATATGATGATTAATGACAAAGGCTTTGCCGAATATCTGTTCGGAGAAAAAGATGCCACTGATCAGCGTGAGTGACAACAGAATAAACCCACCCCATAACAGGTTAAATAACAAGGATTCCATAGCTTCTAGTGGTGGTAGCTGTAAATTGATCTGTCTGCCCTGGTGTTTATGCAGGGCCTTTTCCTGGCTGTTCACAAACAATGCCTGTACACCTGCCAGGGCCAACAGGCTATAGGCCAGCACGGCAATAGCAATATGGAGATGTAAAAGAGGGCTGGTGCTGGCGATATGCGTGTTGCTGGGTAGAAAAATGACGATAATCAGGGTGATGATATCCAGCGGGAGGATGACAGCACCAATGTTGGTAGCACGGTGAAACAGACCGGTCATGAGATACAGCAGAGTGATGACCCACATCACCAGTGACATAGCGTAACCGAATGAAAGATTCAGTCCTTCACTAGTGAAAATTTGCAGTTTCAGTAAAATACCGTGAAAGATTAATGACGAGACAAGTGCTACCAGTAGCATACGATGCTGTGGATTGGCCAGTGTTGCGGCAGGTTTGACCAGGCTACGTATGGCAAGCAGGCTGGCAAGTGCATACAGTACAACGACAATGGCCATTAACACTGTGAAAGTCATTATTTATCCAGTTTCAAAGGGTGGGTTTAAATATTTACAGCTACAGTGTCCAATAATACCCTAATGAGTCACTGTTAAGAAGGTGAGCAATGATTCAGGAGCGGATGTTTTTCGATATAGTCAGTGAAAAATCTATACCGTGACCTGGAAG
The DNA here is from genome assembly GCA_013150915.1 of Gammaproteobacteria bacterium. Classification (GTDB taxonomy): domain Bacteria; phylum Pseudomonadota; class Gammaproteobacteria; order BMS3Bbin11; family BMS3Bbin11; genus BMS3Bbin11. The sequence goes on along the minus strand of JAADJE010000082.1, from coordinate 12,440 downwards.
GTGATGTCAGAGTAAAATCAACGGTATTATCTCTGAATTTAAGTGACAACGGAGTGGTGTAAGAATATGTTTGAAAATCTCGGCGATCGTCTTCAGGGTACGTTCAAGAAATTACGTGGGCAGGGCAAACTGACGGAAGATAATATCCAGGAGGCCATGCGCGAAGTACGGATGGCATTGCTGGAAGCCGATGTGGCACTGCCCGTGGTCAAGACCTTTGTTGCACGGGTACAGGAAAAAGCTGTCGGTCAGGAAGTGATAAGCAGTTTGACGCCAGGTCAGGCAGTGATCAAAGTGGTCAATGATGAATTGACTCGTTTGATGGGTGAATCGAATGACCAGCTGAATCTGGCTGCTCGGCCACCAGTCGTCATCTTGGTTGCAGGACTGCAGGGTGCAGGTAAAACCACTACTGTCGCAAAATTGTCTCTGTTCCTGAAGCAGCGCGAGAAAAAAAAGGTCATGGTAGCCAGTGCCGATGTTTACCGTCCGGCTGCGATAGAACAATTGAAGACCCTGGCCACGCAGGTTGATGCAGTCTTTTTCCCCTCTACTACCGATTCGAAACCGGTCGATATTGCCGTAAATGCGATCGATGCGGCGAAGAAAAATGGCTGTGATGTCGTCATTATCGATACTGCCGGTCGTCTGCATGTTGATGAAGAAATGATGGCCGAGATCAAGGCAGTGCATGCAGCAATAAACCCGCTCGAGACCCTGTTCGTTGCCGACAGCATGACCGGCCAGGATGCGGTTAATACCTCAAAGGCATTTGATGAAGCGCTGCCGCTGACAGGTATTATTCTTACAAAGACGGACGGTGATGCACGGGGTGGTGCGGCATTATCAATCCGCGAAGTGACTGGTAAACCTATCAAGTTTCTTGGTATAGGCGAGAAAATGGATGCGTTGGAGGCTTTTCACCCGGACCGTGTGGCCTCACGCATTCTCGGCATGGGTGATGTAATGACCCTGATCGAGGATGCCCAGCAGAAGATTGATCATGGCAAAGCCGCTAAACTGGCGCATAAATTGAAAAAGGGGAAGAGCTTTGATCTGGAAGACTTTCGTGAGCAATTGATCCAAATAGAAAAAATGGGGGGCATGGGCAGTATGCTGGATAAATTGCCCGGCATGGGTAATTTGCCGAGCAGTGTTAAGCAGCAGATCGAAGGGAGTCCCCAGAAGCGCCTGGTCGCTATCATTAATTCGATGACCCCGAACGAAAGGGCCCATCCCGCTATCATTCGGGCATCCCGCAAAAAGCGTATCGCCGCTGGCTCCGGTACATCGGTGCAGGAAATTAACCGTATGCTAAAACAGTTTACCCAAATGCAAAAAATGATGAAAAAAATGGGAAAAGGCAAAAGGGCCATGCAGGGCTTGATGCAGGGGCTGGGTGGCGGGATGCCGGGAATGCCTTTTAGGGGGTAGTTTCCCTTTCATTTTCCACAATATAATTTTCCTTATTCGTGTTTTATCGTCGAAATTCTAGCCCAAAACTCTTTCAAAGCCTTAAAAATCACTGTAAAATCGCTCGATTAACAATTTTGTATAGATTACTCACATGCTGATCTTCAGCAATAGTGCAGGAACAGTTCGAGGAAAATTATGGTAGTTATTCGTATGACCCGTGGCGGTGCCAAAAAAAGGCCTTTCTACTCAATCGTAGTGGCTGACCAGCGTCGTGCACCACGTGGGCGTTATATTGAACGTCTTGGTTTCTACAACCCACGTGCCAAAGAAAATGAAGAGACCCTGCGTATGGATCGTGAGCGCATTGAATACTGGATCAGCAAAGGTGCCAAATTGACTGATACCGTCGCAGGTTTGTATAAGAAACAAGCGGCCTAAAGGATACCTTGAGGGGATCTAACCCCGTTACGCCTTAGATGAGCATCACCCTGGGTAAAATTGTCGGGGTTTTCGGTGTTAAGGGATGGGTAAAGGTTTTTTCAGAGACACGTCCCAGGGATCAAATATTTGAATACAGCCCGTGGATACTGGAGCACAATGGCTCTGCTGTCGAAACAAAGGTGATTGACGGACGAGTGCAAGGTAAAGGACTGGTAGCCAGTCTTGATGGCGTGACAGACTGCGGCGCCGCCAGCAAGCTGATTGGAGCGGAGATTTCAATCCCTCAAAAGGCACTGCCTGCAGCCGGAATTGACGAATATTACTGGTCGCAGTTGATCGGTCTTAGGGTCGAGAATATCCAGGGCACAGATCTCGGAGTGGTGGCCGGTCTTTTTGAGACGGGCGCCAACGATGTGGTGGTTGTAAAAGATGATAAGGCTGACAAGGAATATTTAGTCCCTTTCACTAAATTTGCCATCATCAATATAGACCTTGACGATGAAAAAATAGTTGTCGATTGGGACCCGGATTTTTAAATAGCATGAACATCGATGTGATTACCCTTTTCCCGGGGATGTTCGATGCGCTGACTGGATATGGGGTTACTTCCAGAGCAGTAGAGAAGGGGTTTCTTAGCGTAGATTGCTGGAACCCGCGAGATTATACTGAAGATCAACATCGTACTGTCGATGATAGACCTTATGGTGGTGGTCCGGGCATGGTGATGAAGAGCGCCCCCCTGGAAAAAGCGCTCGATGCGATAGCCGTTAAGCACGGCCCGTGGGGGAAAGACCAGAAAGTGATTTATCTGAGTCCGCAGGGACAGACATTTAATCACCGGATGGCGGAAGATTTTACCTTATTGCCGGGCATGATTTTACTGTCCGGGCGATATGAGGGCATTGATGAGCGATTTTTACGGGAGCACATTGATCATGAAATATCGATTGGTGATTTTGTTCTGACTGGTGGTGAATTGCCGGCAATGGTTCTGATTGATGCTGTTGCCAGGTTGTTACCCGGGGTATTGGGTAACGAAGGCTCCGCAGAAGCAGATTCATTTGTCGATGGCTTGCTGGATTGTCCGCATTATACGCGACCTGAAACATACAAAGGTCAACAGGTACCTGAAGTGTTGTTATCCGGGAACCATGAAGCGATCAGACGTTGGCGTATGAAACAATCTTTAGGAAGAACATGGTTGAGACGACCGGAATTAATTGAGTTGGCCCGTCTTGATGACGAACAGGTAAAGTTACTCAATGAATTTAAGCGTGAATTTAAGCAGGAACAGGAAAGCAGGAGATAAAATGAGCAATCTAATTCAGGCAATTGAAGCCGAACAACTAAGAACCGACATCCCAGAGTTTGGTCCGGGCGATACCGTTACTGTCAGGGTAAAGGTCAGAGAAGGCGACCGTGAACGTTTACAGGCCTTCGAAGGTTTTGTCATCGCAAAGAAAAACCGCGGTATCAATTCATCATTCACCGTACGCAAGATATCATACGGTGAAGGTGTCGAACGTGTGTTCCAGACTCATAGTAAGCAGATTGATTCAGTGGAAGTAGTGCGCCGTGGTGATGTGCGCCGTGCCAAGCTGTACTACATGCGTGGTTTGACAGGTAAAGCAGCAAGAATTAAAGAGAAAATCTAAGAAATAGTTATTCATTCGCTATTGCAAGGAACATAGAGCCGACGTAATCTCTAAGTGCCAAGCGGACAGGCTTTCTCGTCTATCCGCTTTTTTTTGTGTTAAATTTATCATTATGAATCAGAAACCACCCTTCACAGCAATTTTTACATCACCCGTTGGCTATCTTGGTATCTGCTTAGAAGGACAAAAGCTTATTGGCCTTAAATTTCTGGGCAGGGGAAACCCATCCGTTGATGTGGTTGCTGAGGAAAGCAGTGGGATGAATAAAGCTGTAAATTCTGCACTGAATGATTATTTTATTAACCCCCAGCATGTCGTTCAGCCCGAGATTATGCTAGATGGAACGGAATACCAGAGAAAAATATGGAAAGCGTTAACACAAATAAGATCGGGTGAAACCCGAACCTACGGAGACATAGCCAGAGAACTTAAGACTTCACCCCGTGCAGTCGGTAATGCCTGCCGTAGAAATCCTGTGCCGATATTCATTCCCTGCCATCGTGTAGTGTCTAAATCTGGAGGGGGCGGTTTTATGGGGCATACCACAGGAGAACCCTTAGCAATAAAAAAATGGTTATTAGTCCATGAGCAGGAAGCCGCTGCAGACGACTGAAAAATGTGACGGCGGCAATAGCACTATTGACGCTTTTATTGATTCCCTGTGGCTGGAAGATGGTCTAAGCGATAATACACTCTCCGCCTACCGCTCTGATCTGAATGGTTTTGAAACCTGGTTATACAACAATAAAAACGTGGAGATCGAGAGTGTAAAAAGGGAGCATGTACAGCTTTATCTTGCGAACAAAGTACAAAATGGCGCAAGTCCACGCAGTACAACACGTCTGTTATCCACCCTGCATCGCTATTACCGCCACAGGATCAGGGACGGTCACCGAGATGATGATCCAACCAGAGATATTGACACGCCACAAATAGGGCGACCACTGCCGGATAATCTATCGGAAGAACAAGTTACGGAACTGTTGCACGCACCGGATACAGGAACAGTGCGAGGACTACGGGATAGAACAATGCTGGAGCTGCTGTATTCAACGGGTTTGCGAGTTTCAGAGTTGGTCGGCTTATCAATACAGCAGATTAACCTGCAGGCAGGTATTTTACGCGTGATGGGTAAGGGCTCCAAGGAGAGATTACTGCCAATAGGTGAGGTCGCTGTAGACTGGCTTGACCTTTACCTTGCAGAAGCACGACCTACGCTGATACCAAGCAACAGCAGTGATGCTGTTTTCTCCGGCCGCCTGGGGAAACCCCTGACCCGACAGGCCTTCTGGTATGCGATAAAAAAATACTCACTGGTCGCAGGCATCAATACACCTTTATCACCACATACCCTGCGGCATGCGTTTGCAACACACCTACTGAATCATGGAGCAGATTTACGGGTGGTACAGATGCTGCTGGGACACTCTGATTTATCCACGACACAGATATACACACATGTCGCCAGGGAGAGGTTGAACCTGTTGCATAAACAGCATCACCCCAGGGGGTGAAGGCAGTTTAAAGTCGAAAGTTAAAAGTTGAAAGCTGAAAGTGAAAAACGGAACGGGGCATTATGGTTTTCCTTTAAACTTTAAACTTTAAACTTTCGACTTTAAACGTTTCACTTTCCCCTGCCGTTAATGGCGCTCCCTAGGGGGTTCGAACCCCTGTTGCCGGCGTGAGAGGCCAGAGTCCTGGACCACTAGACGAAGGGAGCATATTCAGGAAGATTGATGCTAAAAATGATAGAGTATCGATCTTATTCGACACATTATAAATGATCACACAAATTGCTGAAAGTCAGAATTTAATGGAACCCGTATATTACTCAGGGAAATCGCTCGGCCTGAATAAATCCCTGATTTCCCGTCATGCAATGACGGTATTAAAAGTACTTAGACAAAAGGGGTATGACAGCTATCTTGTTGGTGGCTGTGTGCGTGATATGCTGCTTGGTCTGGAACCAAAAGATTTTGATGTCGCGACAAATGCCCGTCCTGAACAGGTGCGCCATGCCTTTCGGAATGGACGGATAATCGGGCGCCGATTCAAGATTGTTCATGTTCGATTTGGCAGAGAAGTGATTGAAGTCACCACCTATCGTGGTGCACCAGCAAAAACACATCAGGATGAACGGACACATCGTGTCGGTGAAGAGGGCAGGCTACTGGCTGATAATATCTATGGCAATCTGGATGAAGATGCCATGCGCCGGGACCTAACAGTGAACGCCCTGTACTATGATCCTGCTACGGATGAACTGCTTGATTATCATGATGGGCTGGCTGATATAAAGCAAGGTTTGTTGCGGGTTATCGGTGATCCAGTTGAACGTTATCGTGAAGATCCTGTGCGCATGTTGCGGGTGGTCAGGTTTGCATCAAAATTGGGCTTCGAAATCGAGTCTTCTGCATCAGAAGCTATGGATCAACACGCCAGCCTGTTGACCAATGTGCCGGCCGCAAGATTATTTGATGAAGTGTTGAAGCTGTTTCATTCAGGAAGTGCAATCACAACGTTTGAAAAATTACGCCGATATGGCTTGTTTGAATATCTTTTTCCGGCTACCGATCATATTCTCGACAAAGAAGAAGCAGGTTATCCACGGACCTTTCTTCCGCTTGCGTTGATGAATACGGATAAGCGTATACGGCAGGGCAAACCGGTCATCCCGTCCTTTCTATATGCGGTTTTGCTGTGGGAGCCGCTAAGGCAATTTAAAGAAGCCGCCATGCGACAGGGCCTCAGTGAATATGACAGCATCCAGCAGGCGGCTGATCAGACAATCGTGGAGGAAATAAGTACGGTTGCCATTCCTCGCCGATTTACAGCACAGATGCGTGAAATATGGGTAATGCAGTATTTCTTTGATCAGCGCCGGAGTCGTCAGGTTTATCGTCTGCTGGAGAACAGAAAATTTCGGGCCGGCTATGATTTTATGCTACTGCGGGCATCGGTTGGTCAGGCAGGCCAGGATGAAGCTGAATGGTGGACGCAGATACAGGAAGTTGATGAGGATGAACGCAGAAAAATGCTTATGTCCTTATCAGGAAGCAGCAAAAAGCGTCGACGCCGAAAGAAGAAAAAATCCTCATCGTGACGAATATTGCGTATATAGGGTTTGGCAGTAATTTGGGTGATTCCATGGCTATCCTCACTATGACGAAAAACGAAATTGGGGCTGTAGAGGGTTTTTGTCTGCAAAGACTGTCCCCCCTGTATCGAACGAAACCCATTGATGTACCGGATTCACAGGATGATTTTATAAATGCCGTGTTTGAAATTGAAACGACTCTGGATGCGGATACTGTTCTGCTGGAACTGATCAACATAGAAAATCGACACGGTCGTAGCAGAAGCAGCGTTAAGAATTTAGCGCGCACACTGGATCTTGATTTATTACTGTTTGGCAATATAAAAATGAGGACCAACACATTGATACTGCCTCACCCAGGTATTTATCAACGTGCTTTTGTTCTTTTCCCATTGTTTGATTTATCGCCCGAACTGCAGATTCCCGGACAGGGAAGTGTGCAGGCTCTATTGGACAATGTCAGGGATCAGGAGATCGAACAGCTATGACAGAATTCGGTGGTGGAATAAGAGCCCTACAGGGGACGGTGCCGGAATATATTGTTGTTGAGGGCCCGATGGGAGTAGGTAAAAGCAGCCTGGCCAGACGCCTGGCGGAACAGTTTAATGCCGATATACTCTTTGAACAGCCGGAAGAAAATCCGTTTCTGGAGCGTTTCTATCGATCCAGAGAAAAGTACGCCCTGCCGACACAGCTGCATTTTCTATTTCAGCGCTGTCAGCAAATGAAAACCCTGCAGCAGAGAGATCTCTTTCATTCCTCAGTGGTAGGGGATTTCCTACTGGAAAAAGACAGATTATTTGCACAGATAAATCTGGATGAAGACGAACTGCATTTGTATGATCAGATATACAAACACATGAGTCCTGAATTACCCCGACCTGATCTGGTTATTTACCTGCAGGCTTCGGTATCTGTATTGATGCAGCGTATTCGCCACCGTGGCATCGATGCCGAACAGGATATACATGGCGACTACCTGAAATCACTCTGTGATATTTACAGTCAGTTTTTTCATTCCTATGCACGTTCCCCCCTACTGGTGGTAAATGCAGAAAATATAAATTATGTCGATAATGATGATGATTTTAATATGTTGTTAAAACATATACTCAGCATTAAATCGGGTAGACATTATTTCAACCCGTTGAGCGAACGGAAGTAATGAAGATTGTTACGCAGGAGGCTGAGCTTCATTCTTTACTGTCCAGATTTCAGCGATCGGGGCTAAGTTGTGGTTTTGTCCCAACCATGGGCAATCTGCATGCCGGTCACCTCGCACTGGTGGATGCGGCGGCTAGGCAATGTGACAGAGTGATCGTAAGTATATTTGTCAACCCTATGCAGTTTGGTCAGGATGAGGACCTGGAGGATTATCCAGATACTCCTGAAGAGGATGAACGAGCTTTGCTTGAGCACGGGGTTGCGCTACTTTATCGGCCACGGGTGGACGATATCTATCCGACCGGGATTAAATTACAGACCAGGGTGGTGGTGCCGGAGCTTTCTGAAATACTCTGTGGGTTATCCCGTCCGGGGCACTTTACAGGTGTTGCCACTGTGGTTAACCGACTATTCAATCAGGTGCAGCCTGATATGGCTTTCTTTGGGAAAAAAGATTATCAACAATATTTGATCATCAAAAAGATGGTAATAGATCTGGCTATGAACCTGAAGGTGATAGGTGTTGAAACGGTGCGTCTGGATAGTGGGTTGGCCATAAGTAGTCGTAATAACTATTTGACTGATAGCGAGCTAATACAGGCGGCAGAACTTAATCGGCTTCTCCTGAAAGTTGCTGAGCGTTACCGTGAAAATAATGAAAGCAATACAGGAAATAATGAAAAAATTATAGAGCAAGGGATAGATCAGCTGAAAGCAGGGGGATTTCTCCCGGATTATCTAAGTATTCGCCGTCAGAGTGATCTGAGAGAGCCGATAGCAGGAGATGTGAATCTTATCGTGCTGGTAGCCGCCTGGCTGGGTAAAACCCGTCTAATTGATAACCTTGAATTTTCTATAAAGGTGTAGAAAAGACGTACTGTCCTCGATACGCCTACAAAATAGTGAAGGGCAGTTGTGTCATCAATAACTTCATTATTTGTGTTCCGCACTGGTAGAATACGCCGAAAACATCCAGCTATGTATTTAAAAAAATGACAACACGAACACGATTTGCGCCCAGTCCCACCGGTTATCTCCATGTCGGTGGGGCACGAACTGCCCTGTTTTCATGGCTGCATGCGCGAAAACATGGCGGGGCATTTATTTTACGCATTGAAGATACGGATCTGGAGCGTTCCACGCCTGAGTCTGTGAATGCCATCCTGGAAGGCATGACCTGGCTGGGTCTGGAATATGATGAAGGGCCGCTTTACCAGACAAAGCGCTTCGACCGTTACAACGAAGTGATTGACGAGCTCATGAAGAAAGGCCTTGCTTACCGTTGTGATTGCTCACGAGAGCGTCTCGATACCCTGCGTAGAACGGCGATGGCAAGGAAAGAAAAGCCCCGTTACGACGGACATTGCCGAGATCTTGATATTAATCCTGATACACCACATGTCATTCGTTTTCTGAACCCGGATGATGGCGTAGTTGTCGTCGACGATATGGTAAGGGGTAGGGTGGCGTTCAGCAATACCGAACTTGATGACCTGATCATACGCCGTACCGATGGATCACCAACTTACAACCTTACTGTTGTTGTGGATGACAGCGATATGAATATTACCGATGTCATCCGTGGCGATGATCACCTGAACAATACACCCAGGCAGGTCAATATTCTTAAAGCCCTGAACAAAGAGATACCCCGCTATGCACATTTACCTATGATCCTTGGTGATGATGGTGCACGTTTGTCCAAGCGGCATGGGGCGGTCAGTGTCATGCAATACATGGAGCAGGGGATTCTTCCTGAGGCACTGTTGAACTATCTCGTCAGACTGGGCTGGTCACATGGCGATCAGGAAGTCTTCTCGCAGGAAGAGCTAATTCAGCTCTTTGATATCAACGACGTAAACAAATCCGCATCCAGCTTTAATACAGAGAAATTGTTATGGCTAAATCAACACTATATAAAAGAAGCTGATCCTTTACACCTGGCTCACCTACTGAGTCCGCACCTGGGCCGTATGGGGATTGATCCAACTGATGGTCCGGATCTTGTCGAAGTCGTTAAGGCGCAGCAGGAGCGCGCTAAAACGCTGGTTGAGATGGCTGAAATCAGTGAATTTATCTATCAGGATTTTGAAGAATTTGATGAAAAAGCGGCTAAAAAGAACCTCCGTCCTGTTGCCAGAGAACCGCTTGAAACAATCAAACAGGCCCTTGAAGAGCTGGAGTCATGGGATGAAGGCAGCTTGCATGACTGCGTAGAAAAAGTTTCCGCATCGTTAGATCTAAAAATGGGTAAGGTTGCGCAGCCGTTGCGGGTGGCCATTGTAGGCCGTGCGGCATCGCCCGGAATAGATGTCACACTCAAGCTGGTCGGAAAAGAGGCGACTTTACGGCGCATCGATAAGGCGCTTGAATATATTGCCAAACGTGAAGCACAGTTATAGGGCAGTAATAAAATGGACGAACAGAAAAAAACGGTCACAACCAACTTCATCCGCCATATCATAGATGACGATCAACAGACGGGTAAGTTTGGTAACAAGGTTCATACCCGCTTCCCACCTGAACCCAATGGCTATCTGCATATCGGTCATGCCAAATCGATTTGCCTGAATTTTGGTATTGCACGTGACTACAAGGGACTGTGCAATCTACGTTTTGATGACACCAATCCGCACAAAGAGAATATCGAATTTGTTCAGTCTATCCAGGATGACGTCAGGTGGTTAGGCTTCGACTGGGGTGATCGTTTATTCTTTTCTTCGGACTATTTTGAACAGCTCTATGGCTTTGCTGTTGAACTGATCAATAAAAAACTGGCCTATGTTTGTGATCTGTCGGCTGAAGAGACCCGGGAATACCGGGGGACACTGAAAGAGGCCGGCAGGGAAAGCCCTTATCGCAACCGTACTGTAGAAGAAAACCTGTCTCTACTGGCTGCCATGAAAGCCGGTGAATTTGAGGATGGCTCGCGTGTACTAAGAGCCAAAATAGATATGAGTTCACCCAATATGAACATGCGCGATCCCACGCTGTACCGCATACGCCATGGGGTGATCCATCACCAGACCGGTGAAGAATGGTGCATCTACCCGATGTATGATTTTACTCACCCCATTTCGGATGCACTGGAAGGTATTACACATTCATTATGCACGCTTGAGTTCGAAGATCACCGCTCACTGTATGACTGGGTGCTGGATAACATCTCAATAGACTGCCACCCACAGCAAATCGAGTTTTCGCGACTCAATCTGCAATATACAGTGCTCAGTAAACGCAAGCTGATCCAGTTAATCGATGAGAAAATCGTTGATGGCTGGGATGACCCGCGTATGCCAACAATTGCCGGATTAAGACGCCGGGGTTATACGCCGTCATCGATACGTGAATTCGCTGATCGAATCGGGGTAACCAAATCAGAAAACTCTATCGAAATGGGTGTGCTGGAATCCTGTATACGAGAGGATCTCGAAGCCAACGCACCGCGACGGCTGGCAGTTTTAAACCCACTAAAAGTAATCATAGAAAACTATGCCGATGATCAGCATGAAGATCTTAATGCGCCCAACCATCCTAAAGATGAAGAAATGGGCCGTCGACAGATGCCGTTTTCACGTGAAATTTACATCGACCACGCAGATTTTCGGGAGTCTGCAAACAGGAAATACAAGCGCCTGGTGACAGAAGGGGAAGTTCGCCTGCGCAATGCCTATGTTATTAAATGTGAATCTGTGATCAAGGATGATAAGGGCGAAATCATTGAGCTGCGTTGCCGCTACGACAAAGAGACCCTGGGGACAAACCCGGTAGGCAGAAAAGTACGCGGTGTGATTCACTGGGTGTCTGCCGGTCATGCAGTAAAAGCAGAAGTACGTCTTTATGATCGGTTATTTACCCAGCCGACTCCCGATGGCAGTAAAAATGAAAACTTCCTGGATTATGTAAATCCAGGTTCACTTGAAACCGTAAAGGATGCAATGGTTGAACCATCATTAAAGGATGCAAAAAAAGGAGACCGATTTCAGTTCGAACGTGAAGGTTATTTTAATGTAGAAAGTACTGCATCGGATATTGACGGGCTGGTATTTAACCGAATAGTCACCTTGCGCGACTCCTGGGCCAAAATTGAGCAACGGGCTTCTTCTAATACGTCCAACAAATAACAATAATACTGGACAAAATCACCTTATTTCACTAAGATGCGCGCTCGATTTTGGGGCCATAGCTCAGCTGGGAGAGCGCAACACTGGCAGTGTTGAGGTCGGGAGTTCGATCCTCCCTGGCTCCACCAGAATATAGAAAAGTTCCTATGTCCCCATCGTCTAGTGGCCTAGGACACTGCCCTTTCACGGCGGTAACAGGGGTTCGAACCCCCTTGGGGACGCCATATTAGCTTGTAATTCATTGAATTATAAGGAAAATAAAAACCCTGTGTTTTTCTAAAAGCACGGGGCTTTTTAATTCTCTGATTTTATTCACAATATTCTGGGGGTTCGCATCCACCTCCCGATGCCACGCTTCCCCCCATGACACAGTATTTTTGCTTGTATCTGTTGTGACTAAGGTGGAAGAGAAAGGGGCATCTTCTAAATATCTCATCAGACTTATCACTGTGGTGACGGTAGGCAACTAGGCGACTGCTTTTCGTGACTATGATGTGCAGTCTGTAAACACATGTATAAAAGAATCCTTTTAATAATATTCTA
>JAADJE010000077.1 GCA_013150915.1 Gammaproteobacteria bacterium | reverse complement strand
CCGTATATAGTAAATTGTAATGCTGAATGATGTTTACAATAAGCGAATCCTGCAACTGGCCGGAAATATACCGCTCACTGAACGGCTGGACAACCCCGATGCGTCGTCCAAGGCCTACTCAAAGCTGTGCGGCAGCCGGGTTATCGTTGATCTTAACATGAAAGACGGCGTGGTAACAGACTTCGGCCACGAGGTAAAAGCCTGCGCGCTGGGACAGGCGTCATCCTCCATCATGGCAGCCCACGTCATCGGCTCCACCGCTGAAGAACTCCGCCAAGTGGGCAAACAAATGCGCGCCATGCTCCAGGAAAACGGTGACGCCCCAACCGGCAAATGGAAAGACCTCGAAATCCTGGAACCAGTGCGAGACTTCAAAGACCGCCATGCGTCTACACTGCTGACGTTCGATGCGGTCGAAGATGCAATAAGCCAGATTGAGCAGCGCGAGGCTGGGGAATAGGTCACAATGTTTTGCGTGATGGAGACCGTTTATCTGACGAATTGCATCATCGCTAATGCGTGTCGCATTTAATCGAACCCACCCAATCCGTCATCCTCGGGCTTGACCCGAGGACCCATTCCTCAATTCCCTCGGCCAAAACGCACTATCATTGTTTTCGAAAGCTCAACGCTATGGGTCCTCGGGTCAAGCCCGAGGATGACGGATTTTTTACGGTAACTACCGTAACTTCGCCGTAACTCGATCCTCTTGCCAGACTGCGCCTGTTAAATTATCCCAGACTGAGCTACAACTAACGACGATACAAATAAGGGTAATGAGCCGCTATGTCTGAAGATGCGCTAGTTAAACAAGCCAAAACTGATATTCAGTGGTTTGATGAAAACATCCCAATACGTGGATGTCAGCTAACTTTGCCGCAGATCAAAGCTGCCTACCGTGAGCTTGCACTCCTCACAAAAAAGGAAGGTGAGACGATTGTCGCTTCGCTGGAAAAGACAGAGGAAATGAGCGAGGAGGACTTCACAAAGCACAATCAACTCCTAAAGGATGATGCCTTTCGGATAACAGTTTCAATAATCGGGTTTGGTGGAGAAACTGCATACGGCGAAACAAAAGATATATTCGACTCTGACGACCTACCTATTCCTGTCAAAACTATATTCTTCACAAATGTGAATTCATACAAACGCCATTCTAACGGGCAAGAGCCGCAAAATCGATTTAACCTATGTATTCACTTCGGTAAACCACCGTTGTTTGACCCTAACCCTTTGGTTTCTGAGCCGACAGAAAACTATAGCGAAGTCAAGATACAGGCAGCTGACGTTGGGTATTTTCGAGCTGTTCAGAACATTGTAAGCAACAAACTCAGGTCAAATAAAAAGTGGTACTCCTTCATTCACGAGAAGTTCGCCTACGACATAGGTCTCTGGTTCATTGCGCTACCCTATGCCCTTTACTGGATAACAATATATTCGGATTATTTTTTTCCCTCCGACAGCAAATACGCCTCGTTCCGGATCGCGTTCTATATCTATGGTTTAGGCTTATCGCTCATTGGCTATCGAGCGCTGTTCGGTTACATCAAGTGGGCCTTTCCAGTGAATATCCTAGAGGAGAACAAGGATCGCGCAACCCGACATCGACTCATGCTTGGAGCAATCTTGTTCAGCCTAATTGTTTCAGGGGTGAAATCAGTGATGGGCACCGTGGTTGGATTGTAGTGGTCTTTAAGCTTTCATGAAATGGATCGCGAGTGTTATGCTGCGATCGCGGGTCAACGTGATCTCTTCGATGCCTGCTATGGGCCATAAGCAGAAAATGGAGCCTAATTCCGCATGTCCCCTGAAGACCCCACATAAATCAAAACTTCCCTCAATACCAAAAAATATGATATATTGGTACAAACGAAAGGGATGCATATGCCTAAAAACACATCTGTCACGCTTGGTGATCAGCTTGATCAATTTATTGGCGCGCAAATCGGGACAGGGCGCTACGGTTCTGCCAGTGAGGTGGTACGTGCCGGGTTGCGGCTGTTGGAAGAACACGAAACAAAACTGCAAGCTTTGCGTTCTGCCCTGATTGAGGGGGAAGAATCTGGCGCAGCGACAAAATTGGATATTGATGGTTTGCTCACCCGCAAACGAGCAGAAGTTGCCAAATAATGCGGCAATTGCTGTTTTCACCTGCGGCGCAAAATGATCTCGAAGGCATCTTTGATTATACGTTTGAAACATGGGGGATAGATCAGGCTGAATACTATGTGCGTAATCTGCATGAGGTTTGCCGCCATCTGGCTTCAGGAAAATTCAAGGGGCGAAATGTGGATTTTATCCGGCAGGGGTATTTCAAAAAATCCGTCGGCTCGCACTTTGTTTTCTATCGTCATCCAAGTCTGAAAACCATGGAAGTGGTACGCATCCTCCATCAAAGGATGGATATCGAAACGCACCTGTTCTGAAAATACAATCGATGCGCGGGAGCGTCATGGCGGCTAGCGTGAGAGATTCTGCCGATCCTTCAGTAAATCGCGGTGCCTTGTCTGTCCAATCAGACCCCGAAGCTTAGTTTCAAGATTGCATAAACGCTGATCAGGCCGAGGAAGATTGTGTAGAACATGTTGAGAATCAGGGCGGTAAATTTGAGGGCGGGGGCATGCACATAGTCGATGAGAATTTCTTTCATGCCGATATACATGTGCCAGATAAAAACGACGATGACGAGGATAAGCGCAGGGGCGACAAAGATTGACGAGATATACCCCCGAACGGCATTATAATCGGCACCGATGAGATAGAGACTGGAACCGATCAGAAAAAGGGTCAGGGGGATGCTGGCAATTGATGTCATCCGCTGGATCCAGAATTCACCGGTGCCATCATGGGCAGCACCCAGACCTCGGACCTTGCTGAGGGGCGTGCGAAATTTCATGATTGAAAACCTCCCAATGCAAATGCGGCGAGCCATACCGCGAGGGTGAGAGCGATAGAGCCGATAAGTGTTGCCCGGGCGAAGATTTCTACCGAGACCAGATCAAGACCACGCCCGGTATCCCAAATCAAATGGCGAACCCCGCCAAGCATGTGGTGGATCAGCCCCCAGGAATAACCAAACAGTATGAACCGGCCGGGGAGCGTATTGATCAAGCTGTTGGCGAGTTCAAACCAGTCAGACCCCGATGCGACCGCCAGCAGCCACGCGGCGGGGATGGCCATGCCAAAATAGAGCGCAAAGCCGGTCGCACGGTGAAACCCCGACATCAGGAATGTCATTGACAACCGATATACCTGCAGATGGGGCGAGAGGGGGCGATCTGCCCGAGTTTTCTTGTCCGCCATGTTGCATTTCCTTGAGGTTACAGATTCCGGTCTTGAAATCTTCTCATGGGAACTTAACTGTACTGCGTATGACTGCTGGCTTGAATTGACATCAATCAAATTTCTCCCAATCATTTTCTGGCAGGAGATGGGTTGTCTCGCAAGTGGACGAATGGGGTATAATCTTGTATGCCCAGTGAATGACACGTGTAAATCTGTAAATTAAAAATCATGTCTCTACCGGTAAAAATAGCCCAAGGCTTCATCCGCGTTTATCAACTCACTTTATCCGCGCTTATTGGCCGCACCTGCCGTCATTTGCCTACCTGTTCGGAGTATGCCACCGATGCGCTTGAGCGTCATGGTGGTTGGCGCGGGGGGATTCTGGCTTTCTCGCGTATTACGCGGTGTAATCCGTTTGGCAGCCACGGCTATGATCCGGTGCCGGAAAAACTTGAAAATCACGGGTTTTTGTTCTGGAAATATGGCCGCTGGAGCGGTAAACACTT
>JAADJE010000001.1 GCA_013150915.1 Gammaproteobacteria bacterium | reverse complement strand
ATATAATGTCCCTGATTATTGGGATGCCAAAACCTTACCTGATACGAGATCGTTGAACACAGAGCATCTGAAGAGGTCAATTTTTTTTAATGATTATTTCAATAGTCGATTTCCTGCAGTCTCGTAGGCATCAAAAACAATCATTTTAACGAGGATTAGAAAATGGCAAATGAAGGTTATCACGAACCAATAAATGAGCTCACAATCGAAACAAGAGATATGCATAGAGCAATTACATCGCTAATGGAAGAACTTGAAGCGGTAGATTGGTATAACCAGAGAGTTGATGCGTGTGAAAACGAAGAATTAAGAGCAATCCTTTCTCACAACAGAGATGAGGAAAAAGAACACGCTGCAATGGTTCTTGAATGGATTCGTCGACAAGATCCATCTTTTGACAAAGAGCTTAAAGACTATTTGTTTACCGAAAAAACCATAGCGCATAAATAAAATAATCTAACAAAGTCGCTGCTCGAAATTTACTGTACTGGTTTTGTAAACTCTTGTGAACCCGGGTGTTATGTCGTACAAACTATCCGGACACCTCCGTTGAGGTTTCGCTGCAATCAGGTGAAAACTTTGTTGTAATAATTCGAAGTACTACCAGCGCTGAAATAACAAACATACTCAAAATGACTTCTTCCATACGGTATTCTCTATACCAGAGACTAATTAATTCGCCAATCAAGACGACAAGGGCTACATCTAGAATAAATGTAACCTTTACTCGTCCCATTAATAGATAAGATTTAAAAACTCTAATGAGTTCAAATGAAGCAAGAATAATTACGACATCTTTAATCATCTTTTCCGCACCATTAGACCAATTGTCAGGATAGGAATGATATAGATTTAATAGTAAGTTAATGAAGCCAGAACCCATCCAGAGATAGATGGCTATCATCATGAGTCCTATAAAGAATCCTATTATACGTGAGTGCCATTCGTGGTTTAATATGAATGTTTTATAGGTTGGGGTGCTACTAGAGGTATTATCAGCCATTATGTATCGATGAGATAAAAACCAGAGATTACAAGACTAATATTACAAATAGATGAAAAATCCAGTCATAGCAGATAACAAGCCAGTAAAAGTTAGCCTCTCCAAGGGGCAGGAGTACCATTTCTGTACCTGTGGTAAGTCGAAGAGCCAGCCCTTTTGTGATGGCTCACATGTGGGCACATCGTTCACCCCGCGAGTGATTGTCTCTGATGAGGAGCAGGAAGCTTATCTGTGTGCATGCAAACATACACGCAACACACCTTTTTGCGATGGTAGCCATGAGCGGTTTTCTGATGACCAGATAGGACAGGAGGGCCCTGGCATTGCGGCCGATGAAAGCCCTGTTCCACAAGTGCGTGCAACGAAAGAAGAGCCAACTGTAGAGTTTATCCATCAACTTGCCAGGGAAGGCTTATCTGTAATGGGTCACCATGGTCCGATGGGCGCTATGGGTGTCCCACGAGACCGGCTCCCACACTGGGATGATATTCAAGTTATGGTGGCTCAATTACACAAGAAACCACTTATGGAAGATATGGATATTGCTTCGGAATTAGTTATTGGACCGAATGCGAAAAAACCCCTTGTGCTAAAGATCCCATTATTTGTCTCTGACATGAGTTATGGTGCACTGTCCGAGGAGGCGAAGGTGGCTTTGGCAAAAGGTGCAGAATTAGCAGGCACTGGTATCTGCTCAGGGGAAGGCGGGATGCTTCCGGAAGAGCAGGAAGCCAATAGGCGGTATTTCTATGAACTGGCCAGTGCAAAATTTGGCTATAACGAGACCTTACTGGAAAAAGTCCAGGCTTTTCATTTCAAAGGAGGACAAGGGGCCAAAACGGGAACGGGTGGCCATCTGCCTGCTGCGAAGAATATTGGGAAGATATCTGAGGTGCGTGGCATACCCGAAGGTGAGCCGGCCATCTCGCCACCTACTTTTAGTGATTTCGATACACCAGCAGAATTCAGACAGTTTGCAGACCGGGTACGTGACATTACGGGAGGCATTCCAATCGGTTTTAAACTGAGCGCAAATCATATTGAACGCGATATTGAGTTCGCCCTACAGGCGAGTGCAGACTACATCATTATTGATGGGCGTGGTGGTGGTACAGGAGCCGCTCCATTAATGTTCCGTGATCACATTAGCGTGCCAACCATTCCGGCACTGGCGCGTGCACGACATTATCTCGATAAGCAAGGTGTTGGCAGGAAAGTTACATTGATCATCACGGGTGGATTGCGAGTACCCAGTGACTTCATCAAAGCAATGGCCCTGGGAGCAGACGGGATCGCTATAGCAAATAGCGCAATGCAGGCAATTGGCTGTATCGCTGCAAGAATATGTGATACGAACAACTGTCCAGCCGGTATAGCGACGCAAAAACCCGAATTACGGCAAAGACTAAATGTTGAGAATTCTGGGCAGAGACTTGCTAATTATTTGAATTCATCAGTTGAGTTGATGAAAGTCATGGCCAGAGCATGTGGCCATTCACATTTAAATGAATTTAGCAGTGATGATATTGCTACCTTTGATTTCAAGCTTGCACAATTGTCGGGGATTACCTTTTCTGGGTTTGATCCTGAGAGGACATAATGTTGAGCAAGGTGCTGGAAACTTTCCTCTCTTCTTGAGAAAAATCAACAGGCTAAACGTAGTTTCAAGCTAGTGCCATAACCGAAAACGGAGAGCAAGTAACTCAAGCCGACCAAAAACTCTTAACCATTACTATTTTTTTGTAGTATTCTACCAGACATTAGAAAAACCACTTTCCGGCCGGGTTTCTGGTTGGTTATTAAAGCATTATGCCCAGTTATCACACATCAACCTAAACATAAGGGAAAAGTTATGAAAATCAAATTATTAATCCTTGGAGCTGCGATGCTGTTTACAATCGGTTCTATAGCTACGATGGCCTTCGCAAGTCCAGATCAGAAACATGGCGAAGAAAAAAGTGCTCATCAAGAAGATGGGGAAGGTGACCACGCGGAGGGACACACGGGCAGCATGAGCGTTATTATGCAAAGGCTAAAACGTGAACTTGGCGATAAATACAATCAGCCCGTACCTGCCGCCACCAAAGAACAACTGGCATCTGGGAAAAAAATATATGCTAAATCGTGTGTAGCCTGTCACGGTGAGAGCGGCAAAGGAAACGGTCCAGCCGCTGCGGCCTTTAAGCAAAAACCCGCTGACTTTACCGATCCTGAACACTCAAGATTTTATTCCGATCAGGGGCGTATGTATATCATCAAAAAAGGCATTACAGGCACACCCATGTCAGGTTGGGAAGCTGTACTCAATGAAAAAGAAATCCAGTCAGTACACGCTTATATTCGTTCACTAAGAAGTCCCGAAAAGGAAGGGGAACAGGGGCACGATGATCATCATTGAATAATGTGAATTACTTTACCGTTTCTATGAACACTTTTCGGAGGTAGAGTACCGCTCAGTTGTGCATAAAAATACGTCCTGGTGTCAGGGTTGAGCTGCAGAGAAAGTATTTATTTTTTACAGTACACTCCCCTGGTACTTTCCAGGCCAGTCGCATTTCTGGTCGTTAACCTGGCAGAAAACTGGTTACGTCGCCTTGAGACATACAAACTACTGGATGTTGTGAGAAATGAAGATATGGGTAGATGCTGATGCCTGTCCAGCCGTGATTAAGGAAATTTTATTCAGAGCCGCGGATAGAACAGAAGTACCCATAACACTGGTTGCTAACCACGTTTTGCATATACCCCTATCACGGTTTATCACTTTCTTACAGGTTCTCGCTGGCTTTGATGTTGCAGACGCTGAGATTGTTAAACGCCTGGCTGCTGGCGATCTTGTCATAACAGGCGATATTCCTCTGGCTTCGGAGGTAATTGATAAGGGTGCCCATGCCTTAAATCCTCGAGGAGAGCGGTATACAGCTGAAAACATTAAAGCGCGTTTAAATATGCGAGATTTTATGGATACACTCCGAGCCAGTGGAATTAATTCCGGTGGCCCCCCCGCGTTAAGTAAAAGTGATCGACAATCCTTTGCCAATGAACTGGACAAATTCTTGACCCGGTTTGCAACGAATTAATTAAAATACCCTTACTGTGTTGGTGTGCCAACATGCAGTGTTATGATAAGGCCAGTTATCCTGGCAGGTATCAGAAAATGTTTGGATACACATTATTGCGAAGGATTGTTGTGGCCTGGGAGCTACGGTTATTTGTATTCACTCTGGGTAATCAGGGGTTTCCGGGTAAATTGGGGTAGCTTCGCAATTGATAATGGGAAGTGACAGGAATTCAGGCCATATCCAAAATCGAAAAAAATATAATAAAATAAACTTTCAAGAGGCGAGGCGATGCTGAACAATATAATAAAATATCTCATAACTTTTTTCTTTCTCATGGTGGCCTTAAGTGCAAGTGCTGTAGAGCCATCAGGTGACATGAATCTGATAATTGCCAAGGATAAAATCCGCGTACATGCGCGCTATTATCGGGCAATGAATAATAATCATAAAATTGCATTATTGTTTCACCAGGCAGGCTCCAACTCCATGGAATATGAACCGATTTTGTCGGCTTTTCATATTTTGGGTTTTGATACCCTGACAGTAGATCAACGTTCAGGGGGTACACGCTGGGGTGTTGACAATATGACTGTCAAGCGTCTGGGGGAATCGACCGAGTACGCAGAGGCCTATCCCGATCTTGAGGCCGCTTTACAGTACGCCATAAAGCGTAAATATAATAAGATACTTGTTGTCGGGAGTTCGTACTCAGCATCATTGGCAATCGTTCTGGCCAGTAAGAATCCAGACAAGATTCTAGCGGTGGCAGCTTTTTCCCCCGGTGAGTATTTTCCTGACAAGAACTGGATTAAAACTGCTGCTGCGAGGTTGAAAGTTCCTCTGTATATCACAGGGGCGCCCAATGAAAGGCAGCGGGTTGAAGAGGTTATCATCAAGGCAAAAGGTAATGATGTTACCTACTATCGGCCAACGAACTCTGTTCATGGCATATCTTCATTGCGCAAGGATCAGAATCCAGAAGGCTATAAAAGCAATATGGAGAACTTTTCAAAATTTCTGAAGCGCTTCAAGTGACTAACCAGGGTTACCCGTCAATTCAATACAACAAAAAAGCCCCGCACTGATGCGGGGCTTTTTTGTACTCATGAATTATTCAGAAATTTCCTGAATCTTACATCATACCGCCCATACCACCCATGCCGCCCATGCCGCCCATATCTGGCATAGCGCCACCAGCATTATCGCTGGGTTTATCAGCAACCATCGCTTCAGTGGTGATCATCAGGCCCGCAATAGATGCCGCATTCTGCAGAGCTGTACGGGTTACCTTAGTCGGATCAAGGATGCCCATTTCGATCATGTCACCGTATTCACCGGTCGCCGCGTTGTAGCCGAAGTTACCTTTACCTTCTGCGATCTTGTTAACGACGACGGAGCCTTCTGCTCCGGCATTGGCAACGATCTGGCGCAGTGGATCCTCCAGCGCACGCAGTGCAATAGTGATACCAACGTCCTGGTCGGGGTTATCGCCTTTGATCTTTTTAACGGCGTCGGAAATGCGAATCAGCGCCACACCACCACCGGGTACTACGCCTTCCTCTACTGCAGCACGGGTAGCATGCAGGGCATCTTCTACGCGTGCTTTTTTCTCTTTCATTTCGACTTCTGTCGCCGCACCAACCTTGATTACAGCAACACCTCCGGCCAATTTGGCTACGCGTTCCTGCATTTTTTCTTTATCGTAGTCAGAAGTAGCCTCTTCTATCTGGGTACGAATCTGAGAGACACGGGCACTGATATCATCATGGCTGCCTTCGCCGTCGATGATGGTCGTGTTTTCTTTAGTAACCTGAATGCGCTTGGCGCTACCTAGCTGCTCGACGGTGGCTGTTTCCAGACTCAGTCCGACTTCTTCAGAGATTACCTGTCCCCCTGTGAGGATGGCGATATCTTGCAGCATGGCCTTACGGCGGTCACCAAAACCCGGAGCCTTAACGCCGCAAACTTTGACGATGCCGCGAATATTATTTACCACCAGTGTAGCGAGCGCCTCACCCTCAATGTCCTCAGCAATAATCATCAACGGACGACTTGCTTTGGCTACGGCTTCAAGGATTGGCAGTAGTTCACGGATATTGGATATTTTCTTCTCGTTGATAAGGATCAACGGATTTTCCATGTCAGTAACCATGCTGTCCTGGTTGTTTACGAAATAAGGTGACAGGTAGCCGCGGTCAAACTGCATGCCTTCAACGATATCCAGTTCATTGTCCAAGGCAGTGCCTTCTTCAACTGTGATAACGCCTTCCTTGCCTACTTTTTCCATTGCCTTTGCAATGATGTCACCAATTGCGGTATCAGAATTTGCGGAAACGGTGCCAACTTGTGCAATTTCTTTGTGATCAGAGCATGGGCGAGACAGGTTTTTCAGCTCATCGGTAGCGGCGATAATGGCCTTGTCAATACCACGCTTGAGATCCATAGGGTTCATGCCGGCAGCAACAGATTTCAGGCCTTCACGTACCAGTCCCTGTGCCAGAACGGTCGCTGTCGTGGTGCCGTCACCGGCGATGTCGGAGGTGCGGGAAGCAACTTCTTTCAGCATTTGTGCACCCATATTTTCGAACTTGTCATCCAGCTCTATTTCCTTGGCAACGGAAACGCCGTCTTTGGTCACTGTTGGTGCACCAAAGGCTTTGTCCAGTACGACGTTGCGGCCTTTAGGGCCGAGGGTAACTTTTACTGCATCTGCCAGGATATTGACACCGGCGAGGATACGAGCACGTGAACTTTCACCAAATTTAACTTCTTTTGCAGACATTTTTTTGTCCTCTGTATATTCTGTATTTTAAATAATCGTTTATTCAACGACTGCCATGATGTCGTCTTCACGCATAACGAGAAGTTCCTCACCATCGATCTTGACTTCGGTGCCGGAATACTTTCCGAACAACACCTTGTCGCCAGGTTTAACATCAAGTGGGCGGACATCGCCGTTCTCACTGATTTTGCCATTACCAACAGAGATGACTTCACCTTCCATTGGTTTTTCGGTGGCGGAATCAGGTATCACGATACCGCCGGCTGTGGTCTTTTCCTCGTCCAGTCGACGTACGACTACACGGTCATGAAGGGGACGAATACTCATCGTTTTAAATCTCCAATAATTAATAAAATTAAATACTTCAGTGCAAAATTAGCACTCTACAGTGTTGAGTGCTAATGATAAGCATGGGCCGAATTATGTCAAGCTGCTAGACAAAATAAGGGTGACCTGGGAAATTTCAAGGGGTGGGCTGAAAATCAAAAGATTTTGATTTACTTATCGATACGCCGGAATTCACCTTCAATTGTTTTCGGATCAACACGCGGATCGCCGTCAGAACCCGGTTTTATCCCATTTGGGATGATGAAAAAACGTTTTAGTATATTAAGTGCAAAGCGGCGGCGCAGGGGCGGTATGAGTAGCAGGAATCCCATGGCATCGGTGATGAAACCCGGGGTCAGTAGCAGTATACCGCTGATAAACAGGCTCAAGCCTTCTATCATTTCCATGGCGGGCAATTCACCCCGGGAGACCGACAGGTTCATGCGGGTGTAGACACCGAGGCCCTGATAACGAACCAGTGAGGCGCCAATGACAGCGGTGGCAATTATTGCCAGAACGGTCCAGCCAGCACCGATGACAGAACCAATATCAATCATTAACCAGATTTCAGCAATGGGTGCAAGGATGAACAGTAAAAGTCCCAGCGGGAGGCCTCTCATTTGTAAATCTCCTGCCATATACAGTCGATATGGCTAATTATCAGTGGGATATGATCAGTCAGGCGATGATCCCCCCCTGGTATTCTTTCGAATATGAGTTTTGGTAACTGTGCGTGACGAACAAATTTATCCGTGTAAGCTATCGGTATTATAGGGTCATTCTCGCCGTGTACAATGTGAAAAGGCACATCCATGGAGATATCTATGCCCATTACATCGTATTGTTCCGCATCCTGCACGATGTCATATCTCAGTGAATAGGGGTCTCCGCCATAGGCATCAGAGAAACTCATGTAGGTTTCAGCCTGCCATTGATGCCGTGTCTGTTCGGGCAGAGTAGACAGCCTGTGTTGCACAAAATTGAAAGCAGGGGCGATCAGCATCATACCTGAAATGCGTGGTTTGCGACGCATGGCAGCCAGCAGGCTGATCCAGGCACCCATGCTGGAGCCGTGCAAAATCAGTGGTCGCTCAATTAACCAATCAATTACCCGTAACAGGTCAGAAAGTCCGGATGAGATAATCTGATCTTTCAGGTCACCATCAGATCTGCCGTGTCCACGTAGATCAAAACGCAGCCATGAGCGATCCATGGAAATGGCATGCCGTGCGAACGTCAGTGCTTTTTCTCCACTGCTATTGGAGCGGAAGCCATGAAGATAGATGCCTACCGGGCCATTGCCTGTATCGTAGAAATAACCTCGAATATTTTCTCCATCTGACTGGCTTAAACAGATTTCTTTTTCGCCAGGCAGAATGAGTGGTGTGACAATTTCAGACATATTTAGGGGCTTGCGTTGGGTTGGTTGCCGGACAAGAATAGCCTATCAGTTCTCAAACCGAATTTTAATAGCAGTACCTTAAAAGGATGCGAAATGTCTATGAATACTGACAAGCGAGTGAACGAAGGGGTTTTGCTGGTGCTGGTGACTTGCCCGGTAGATCAATCAGAAGGCATTGCTGGTGTTTTGCTTGAGTCAAAACTGGTTGCCTGCATCAATATAATCCCTCAGGTAAAATCCTTCTATCGATGGCAGGGTAAAGTGCAGCAGGATAATGAATCGTTGATGCTGATAAAATGTTCGTCAGGCAACTACCGTGCATTGGAAGAAAGGATCCTGGAGATGCATCCTTACGAACTTCCAGAGATCATCACTGTCTCAGTTGCTGGTGGCTTGCCGGATTATCTAGACTGGGTTCTCCACCCGGATAAAAACAAATCAGAGTGACATAAATGAAGAGAGCTACTTTAATGACGCGTACGCTGCTGCCTGTATTGTTGCTGCTGACGAGTGTTCAGGCATGGTCGCAGGATGATTTACTCGAACCGGACAAGGCCTTTTCACTGGAAGAGCCGATCATAAGCGCCGACAGGATTACGCTAAAATGGAAGATTGCTCCGGATTATTACCTTTACCAGAATAAATTCTCGTTTGAGTTAAAAGGTTCTTCCAGTCGCCTCGATAAGCCATTGATGCCTCCTGCCGTTCGTAAAAAGGATGTATTTTTTGGCACGGTAGAAATATACAAAAAGTCAGTTGTTATTGAATTACCGGTCATTCGCAGTGATCGCGATGCAGAAGATGCCATTATTAAGGTGGTATATCAGGGTTGTAACGATCCGGTAGGCGTTTGTTATCCTCCCGTAAGTAAAGAACTAAAAATCACTTTGCCAGCGACAAGTGCACTCTCCCCTACTTCTTCACCCCCTGCTTCTTTACCCGCTATAAAGCCTCCGTCAACACCTGCTACACGATCCGGACTGGCATCGTTGCTCGAGCAAAGTTCTGGAGAAACTGAGTATTTACCGCCGGATGAGGCGTTTCAGCTTAGTGTCATTTCTACCGCCGCCGATAAGGTGACGGTGTCGCTGTTTATTGCTGAAAATTACTATCTTTACAGGGACAAGTTTGCTTTTGAAAGCGCCACCCCTGGAATCAGTATACAACCCTACCAATTGCCTGCGGGTGAGATCAAAGAAGATGAGTTTGTTGGCCGAACTGAAGTTTATCACTATAACTTTGTTATTGATCTTGCTCTGGCAGGGAAAAGTACTGATGGAAAATTCAAGCTGATCGCTAAATATCAGGGCTGTGCCGATAAAGGTATTTGCTATCCACCGATAACCAAAACAGTAGATATTACCCTGGGCGATGGTCCTGGTGGTGCCGGAAGTCCTGCTATACAAGCAGACTCAGAGGCAGAAAAAAGTAGCACATCCGCGAGTGTGCCTGGAACAGAGTTGATAGCAGATGTGTCAGACGAACAGAGCGTGATGGCGATATTGTCCGGAGGCAGTGTTACCACCACCATCATTGCCTTTTTTCTGTTTGGCCTTGCGCTATCGATGACGCCCTGTGTGTTTCCCATGATTCCTATTTTGTCCGGGATTATTGTTGGTCAGGGTACGGATATCACACGCAAAAAGGCTTTCATGCTTTCCGTGGCATACGTCCTTGGTATGTCCATCATGTATACATTTGCCGGCATGCTTGCCGGGCTGACCGGGGAGTTACTGTCGTCTGCATTCCAGAATACATGGGTACTCGCCATTTCAGCACTGGTATTTGTATTGCTGTCATTTTCAATGTTCGGTTTCTATCAGATTCAGTTACCGGCAGGGTTGCAGACTAAACTGACCGAAAAATCCAATAAGATACCTGGCGGTGCCTATAGCGGAGTTTTTGTGATGGGGGCGCTATCGGCATTGATCGTTGGCCCCTGCGTGGCAGCCCCCCTCTCTGGTGCATTGCTGTATATAGGTCAGAGTGGAGACTTTGTACTGGGGGGTGTTGCACTGTTTGTGATGTCGCTGGGTATGGGCGTGCCGCTATTACTGATCGGTGCATCCGCAGGCAGTTTGTTGCCGAGGGCTGGCACCTGGATGAATGCCGTAAAGGCCGTGTTTGGCGTGTTGATGCTGGGGGTCGCAATATGGCTGCTTGAACGCATACTACCGGCCGCTGTCACCATGGTATTGTGGGCTGCACTACTAATAGTTTCAGCGATCTACATGCGTGCCTTTGATTCTTTGTCTGATACTGCCTCCGGCTGGCAGCGTTTCTGGAAAGGAACAGGCATCATCTTTCTGCTCTACGGTATCGCACTTTTTGTCGGCTCACTGACCGGTGCAACAGATGTCTTTAACCCACTGGAAAAGATTTCTGGTCCTAATCAGTATCTCAGCACGCAGGGTCCTGCTGAGCGCCCGAGGGCAGGGTTAAGCTTTGAAAATGTCAAAGGCCTGCCGGCGCTTGAAGCCGCGGTAGGCAGGGCGGTGAACGAAGGTAAGCCGGTCTTTGTCGATTTCTTTGCTGACTGGTGCGTGGAATGTGTACGTATGGAAAATACGACATTCAAATCACCAACGGTCATTGATGCACTTTCTGGTTACAGCCTCTTGCGGCTTGATCTGACGGCAAATGATGCAGCAGACAAAGCGGTGTTAAAGAAATTCAATCTGTTTGGCCCACCCGCCCTGCTGTTCTTCGGGCTGGATGGACAGGAAATACAAAACCTGCGCGTTATTGGTTATCAGAATGGGGCTGAGTTCACGGAAACGATTGAAAAAGTCACCAAAGCCATCGGGACAGCTCGCGTGAAGTGATGTTGAAGCATTGACTGTTTGTCGGATTGGTTCCCTGCCCCACAGCATATTACTTGACCACCCTGACAGCTCCATTCACATTAAATCAGGTAAATTCAGTCGATAGAAACAGGAGAAATGGATAGATAACTATCTGCGACCAGTCATAACTTTGCTGTTAAAACCACCATAACTCCACTAATTATACATCTAACTGGACAATTCCCCGATGATTAGGCAACATACCGGGGAGAGAGCTTCCATAATTCTTACGCCCTGAATATTTGCCTGAAACACCCCTGCATAATGACAAAAATACTTATATTACATGGACCAAACCTGAATATGTTGGGAGAACGTGAGCCTGGGCATTATGGTTCGGCGACGCTGACCCGTATTAATTCTGATTGTCAGGCGCTTGCCGATGAAAAGGGGGTTGAACTGGCGTTCATGCAAAGTAATGCTGAACACGAGCTGGTTGATAGAATCCAACAGGCGGGCGAGAGTGATTTTATAATTATTAATCCAGCGGCATTCACGCATACTAGCATTGCAATACGTGATGCACTGGCAGCCGTTGCCGTCCCCTTTATTGAAATTCATCTTTCCAATGTGCATGCGCGTGAACCCTTCCGCCACAAATCCCTTTTCTCGGATCTGGCGAAGGGTGTGATCTCCGGGCTGGGCCCGATTGGCTATACCCTGGCCTTGCGCGCTGCGATCGATATAACGCTGACATCTAAAGGTTAAGGAGCCCCTGATCTATTCATGAACTCATATCTTAACCCTAAAATATCCAGCTTCTTTGTTCCAAACCTTCGCAATAGCCCGCTATTACGACGTACATGGATGTGCACGTGCTGTGATGACAGGATGTTGTTGAGTGGTCGTACGGCTTGCGCCCTAAATCCGAAGATTTTATACCGCAATCTACTTCGTCCAGAATAAATCAGGGGTCCCTAAAATGGATATTCGTAAAATAAAAAAACTGATTGAGTTGCTTGAAAAATCAGGGCTTGCCGAGATTGAAATCAAGGAAGGTGATGATGCCATTCGTATCAGTCGAAGTTCAGCGGCGGTGGCGGCACCTGTTGCGGCACCCGTTGAGGCGCCCGTTGCAGTAGAGGCTATAAACAATGTAGCTGAAAACAAGGCCGGCATTCCTGACGGGCATGCTGTCACTTCACCTATGGTCGGTTCCTTCTATGCCGCCCCATCCCCTGAGTCGAAAAATTTTGTTGAGATAGGTAGCAAGGTAAAGGTTGGCGATACCCTGTGCATCATCGAGGCGATGAAAATTTTCAATGAAATTGAGGCAGATAAAGCCGGTACAATCGTCGCGATACTTAAAGAACCCGGTGATCCAACAGAGTTTGGTGAAACACTTTTCATTATCGATTAAGGAATGGAACCCCTGATTAATAATGCCATACCTCTGGCATACTGGCTGATTAACAATCAAGGCAGAACTTTGAAGGCATGCCTGGGCCGGGTGAAAAGTGACAACGCAGAGTGTAAATCAGCCTGCAGGTCTCGTAGAAGCATGGCATTATTGATCAGAGGGTCCATATGATTAACAAGATTGTCATTGCCAATCGCGGTGAAATTGCCCTGCGCATCCAGCGAGCCTGCCGGGAGATGGGTATTCAGAATGTAGCGGTTTACTCGGAGGCTGACCGGGAGGCCCTCTATGTCAAGCTTGCAGATGAATCTGTCTGTATTGGACCTGCACAGGCCAGCCAAAGTTATCTGCATATCCCCGCTATTTTGAGTGCGGCGGAGGTCACGGATGCCGATGCGATACATCCGGGCTATGGGTTTTTATCAGAAAATGCGGATTTTGCGGAATTGGTGGAGGCCTGTGGCTTTATCTTTATCGGCCCCACGGCAGCGAATATACGCACTATGGGTGACAAGGTTTCGGCCATTCAGTCTATGCACAAAGCAAACGTCCCCTGTGTGCCGGGTTCGGATGGCGTACTGGGTACTGATGATGAGACTAACCTTGCTATTGCATCAGAAATAGGCTATCCCATAATCATCAAGGCTTCGGGTGGAGGCGGTGGACGCGGAATGCGTGTAGTGCATAGCGAATCTGCTTTGTTGAATGCCATTGTGCTGACACGTACAGAGGCTGGCGCCACCTTCAATAATCCTGACGTCTACATGGAAAAATATCTGGAGCACCCGCGCCATGTTGAATTCCAGGTGTTGGCGGATAAGCACGGTAACGCAGTACACCTGGGTGAACGTGACTGTTCTATGCAACGTCGACACCAGAAGGTGGTAGAAGAGGCGCCTGCACCGGGTATTACAGAAGAGCAGCGTAATACTATTGGTGAACGTTGCGCTGAAGCGTGTCGCCAGATCGCTTATCACGGTGCAGGCACTTTTGAATTTCTCTATGAGAAGGGAGAATTCTTTTTCATTGAGATGAATACACGTGTCCAGGTCGAACATCCGGTAACAGAAATGATTACGGGAATTGATATCGTCAAGGCACAAATACTGATAGCGGCGGGTGACCCACTGCCCTTTACACAAGCCGATATCGAGATAAGGGGGCATGCGGTAGAGTGCCGCCTCAATGCGGAAGACCCCGAGACATTTATGCCTTCGCCGGGAAGAATTACTCAGTTTCATGCGCCCGGTGGGCCGGGTATACGTGTTGATTCGCATGTATACAACAATTATTTCGTCCCCACACATTATGACTCCATGATTGGCAAACTTATTGCCCACGGCGCAGACCGGGAAGAGGCACTGGTGAGAATGTCCAGTGCCCTGAGCGAGGTCATCATCGACGGGATAAAAACCAATATCCCTTTACACCGCAGAATTATCTCGGATCATGGTTTCAAAAGTGCTGAGTTTGATATCCACTATCTTGAGAAAAATATTACCAATACCGCATAAAGGGCCGCTTGAATAATTCAGCCGCTCTATTACTTCATGAATAATTATATTTGAATCTCAATCTGGTATATCCAGACTTATTTGAGGTGTTCCACAATGCCCTGGCTGAAGATTACGTTTGTGGTAAAGAGGGATCAGCTGGATTTTGTCACCGAGCGACTTGAGCTTGCGGGTGCCCAGTCCGTCACTTTCGAGGATGCGGGCAACCACCCGTTATTTGACATGCAGGATGGTGAATCACCGGTCTGGGACAATAGCCTGGCAACAGGCCTGTTTAATGCAGAGCGGGGTCTGGATACGGTAATAGCAGAGCTCACTGGTACCTTTGCGCCTAAGAATCTACCGGAATATCGAGTAGCGAGCCTGCCGGACCAGGACTGGGAGCGGTGCTGGATGGACCGTTTCCAGCCAATGCAGTACGGACGTGATCTGTGGATATGCCCGACCTGGTGTGATGTTCCAGATCCTGATGCAACAAATGTTATGCTTGATCCCGGGATGGCGTTCGGCAGCGGCAGCCATGAAACTACGCGTTTGTGTCTGCAGTGGTTGACGAGACAGCAGCTTGTTGGGAAAAAGGTAATCGATTTCGGATGCGGGTCCGGCATACTGGCAATTGCTGCACTCAAGCTAGGGGCTGCCAGCGCACTGGGGATAGATATCGACCCCCATGCCCTACAGGCGAGTAGCAACAATGCAAAGATCAATAATGTAAGTGAAAACCTGGAACTTGTATTGCCGAGGCAACTGCCTGAAAACAGTTTGGGTGATGTTGTTTTTGCCAACATTCTCGCGGGGACGCTAATTGATTTAAAGTCGTATTTACTGGGAATGCGCGCACAGCAGGGAGTGCTGGTGCTTTCAGGTATACTGCTCACACAGGAAACCTTGATAATTAACGCGTTTGAGCCGGGCAATATCCTGGAGGTGGAAAAAGAGGGTGACTGGCTGATGGTGACGGTAAAAGAAAAGGCTTCAACCGGAAACATAACAGGTACAATACAATAATGTTTACGCAGTGCCCCAAATGCCAGTCAGTATTTATGGTGTCTGATAAGGACATGAAAGCTCACGAGGGCCTGGTGCGCTGTGGTAACTGCTATTCAGTTTTTAACTCAAGCTGGAATCTTACTGACGATCCACGCAATGATTTTATCGAAGAGCCTGATAGCACGAGTACAACAGGCTTGCCAGGTAGCCGGGGTTCAGGGTTTACATTCAATATATTGGACAAAGCAGAGAATATTGGGGCTGCCACTGAATCACTGTCTGCAGCCGCTGATACAGAAGTGACGGGATCGCTGGGGCATCAGGAAGACTCGGCAGCAGGTGTGCCCAATGATCTGATGCCTGATAATGACCTGGAGCCCTTTCCTGAGCCAGAGGTGGATGATTTCCATTCTCAATCATCAGCACCGGTAATAAAAAAGCACCCGGAGGAGTTGTTATATTTTGATCCGAATGAGGAGGATGCTGAAATAGAGGCCACTGAAGGGCCCGAGAATGGAGTCCCCCGGATAGAGGATCTGACCCTCCTGCAAACGCCTTCGTTTACCAATGAAATTCCCGCGCTTGATCAGGATGATCCGGCAGTTAAATCTGAGTTTGACGATGAACCTGTAGTGGGTTCATTAGATGCCGAGAGTATGTGGCCAGGTGGCGAAGCTAAATTTGAAAGCGAGGATGAAGCAAGCGTCGATACATCGATAATTGTTGAGCCGTCAACAGCAGCGCTGTCAACGGATAACCCCGTTGTAGAGGCACCTGCTGCTGCCGGTGATCCGTCGTATAGTACAACGCTGGGCAATGAAGGGGATGATTGCTCTTCGTTTGATAATGCATCGGCGAAGGATGAGATTCTGCTGCAGGACGAGGAAGAAGCCTGGTTGGCTGCCGCGGCGATAGAGGCAGAGAACGTTGAGAGCATGCCTTCACTCGAAAGTAATGAGAAGGAAGCTACCCCTGAAGGACTTGAAGAAGTGAGTAAAAGCTTTCCTGCGGACGATACCTTTTCGGTTGCGGGTGATGCGGTGGATGACGATGAACTTTTTTCTATCGAATCATTGCCGAAAACGGCCAACGAGGCATTTTCTCGTGATGAAGAAGTTGAAAATCCTGACGAATCGGTCTTTATTACATCGGAAGAGGAGGAGATAGATGAGGCCTATGTTCCGATTTCGCTGAAAGGAGAGCGGGATGGGTCACTTCATGGCCTTGATGATTTCCCCGAGCCGGGGGAGTTGTCTGCACTGAATTACGAAGACACCATGGAAATAAATGCCATGCTGGAAGAGGCTAATATTAGCAAGGAGCAAATCGAGTCTGCTTTATCGGCAGCTGAGGTCGGAGACGAAGAAGAGGGGGCTATCGGGCCTATAGAAGAGATTTTTCTCAGTACCGATGCGGATAATGATCTGACCGAGGCTCTATTTTCTTCTGACGGGGTGAGCGGGAGTGACCAGTCGGCTGCTGAACATGGAAAAGACAGGACCAAGCCCTTTGTTAGCTACATTAAAAACCTGATGCCACTGGGGTTGGGACAGAAGAAGGCGTGGAAAGAGCCAGTAATAGCCGATGATCAAACGCAGCTTATCCAAAGTTTGAATCGTGGCAGGAATAAGCCTGAGTTGCCTGTATGGGCGGGTAAATATTCACTTCTTGTAGCCATCAGTATATTGTTTATTACGTTGCTTGGTCAGGTCGGGTATTTTTACATGGACAAACTGGTACGCATCACGCCGCTAATACCTTTACTGAAGGTGAGCTGCAAGATAGCGGGTTGTACAGTCCCCAATATCCAGAATATTGGTAAAATTGAACAGTTATCAAGCGGATTGACACCGCTGGCTGGGCGTGGCGGAGGCTTCAAGGTATCCAGTATTCTGGTCAACCGTGATACCAGAGCACAATCTTTTCCTGCACTGGAATTGACCCTGACTGATCGGGCAGGAAATATGATTAGTCGTCGCGTGGTTACGCGGGACAAGTATCTGACGAAAGAGAAACCTACTGTGATGATGCCCAATGAAGCGGTAGATATCAATATACGCTTTCGTACACCTTCAATAAGGGTGGATGGTTTTGAGCTGCGATCCGTCAGTCAAAACTGGCTGGAGAGATCGAAATAAGGCCACTTCCTAATGCTCTTTTACAGACAGCATGTATAAGGGTATTATCTATCGTATTCGAAGACTGAGTTTACAACCATCTCTTGCCACTAATGCATAGACATCAGGGCGACGGATACATATATATTTTTAACATGCAGATCGGTTCGTACACATTGCCGAATCAGCTTGTTCTTGCACCGATGGCAGGAATTTCTGATCGACCATTCCGCAAGCTTTGCCGCTCATTGGGCGCAGGCCTGGCTGTCTCTGAAATGATCAGCGCCAATGCCCTGGTGTGGGAAAATAAAAAAACCCGTCAACGTATCAACCATGAGGGTGAGCCAGGTCCAGTGGTGGTGCAGATTGCGGGTGCCGATCCTGACATACTGGCACTGGCCGCACAGGAAAATGTCCGGTTCGGTGCTGACATTATCGATATTAATATGGGTTGCCCGGCAAAGAAGGTTTGCAATAAACAGGCAGGTTCCGCCTTGCTTGCTAATGAAGATCTTGTCTCCCGGATACTTGATAAGGTGGTGGATAGTGTTGAAGTACCTGTGACACTGAAAATACGGACGGGCACGGATCCCGACAGTAGAAATGCCTGCCGTATTGCTGAGATTGCAGAACAATCCGGTGTGCAGTCACTGGCAGTCCATGGACGCACACGTCAATGTGCTTTTCGTGGCAAAGCGGAATATGAAACAATTCGTCGGGTCAAACAGCAGGTAAATATCCCAGTCATCGCTAACGGTGATATCAGTAGCCCGGAAAAAGCAGCAGAAGTGCTGGCATTTACCGGTGCTGATGCATTGATGATTGGCCGCCCTGCACGGGGCAACCCCTGGATATTTAGCCAGATTAGCCATTATCTTGAAACGGGCAGCCGGCTTGCACCACCCGCTATTTCAGAGGTGAGAGATGTGCTGCTGGCACATTTGCAGGAACTTTATGATTTTTATGGTGAATATACCGGCGTACGTACTGCACGTAAGCACATTGCGTGGTACAGCAAGGGCTTTTTCGGCAGTAATGAATTCAGAAGAGAAATTATGCAGGTGGAATCATCATCTGAGCAACTGGCGAAGGTGGAAGCCTTTTTAACAACTGCTGGCCTGCGAGATGCAGCGGCATGAGCAAGAAAAAAAATCGTCCTTTGGCCACGTGTGTACGTAACTCACTTAAGCTGTATCTAAAGGACCTTAATGGCGAGGCCCCTGCTGACCTTTACGACATAGTGATTTCACAGGTTGAAAAACCCCTGCTGGAAATTATCATGCGACGCGCTGAGAATAATCAGTGCCGGGCCGCACGGATGCTGGGTATTAATCGTAATACCCTGCGTAAGAAACTGCGTGACCACGGTTTGAATTAGAAACGCGCCGCCGCGAGTCGCCGCTGACTATTACACAATAATATATCAACACCCTTATTTAACAGGATTACGCCATGTCTGAGGAAAATCGAATTGTAATTAAACGCGCACTGATCAGCGTTTCAGATAAATCAGGCATTGTTGAATTTGCCAGCGCACTTAGCGCACAGGCTGTGGAGATTCTTTCAACCGGCGGCACAGCCAGTCTGTTAATGGATAATGGTATCGATGTTATTGAAGTGTCGTCTTATACCGGCTTTCCCGAAATGATGGACGGGCGTGTGAAAACCTTACACCCGAAGATACATGGCGGCCTGCTGGGGCGTCGTGGCATTGATGAGGAAGTCATGCAGGAACACGGCATACAGGCTATCGATTTGCTGGTGGTCAATCTTTATCCATTCGAAAAGACTGTAGCCGACCCTGATACTGATCTCGAAACAGCCATTGAAAATATAGATATCGGTGGCCCGGCCATGTTGCGTGCCGCTTCCAAGAATTACAAAGCCGTTACAGTAGTGACTGATAGCGCTGATTATCAGCGCATACTCGATGAAATTGCCTGCAACGAGGGCGGTGTGTCTGAAGCCACACGATATGATCTGGCGATAAAAACCTTCGAGCATACCGCGCGTTATGACGGCGCCATTGCCAACTACTTTGGCTGCCTTTCTGCAGACGGTGAAAAAGAAGAGTTTCCTCGCACCTACAGTTTGCAGGTGAAAAAAGTGCAGGAAATGCGCTATGGTGAGAACCCACATCAACGTGCAGCTTTTTATGTTGAGCAAGGCTATTCTGAAGCCAGTGTTGCAAGCGCAAAACAGTATCAGGGCAAACAACTTTCCTACAATAATATGGCAGATACTGATGCCGCACTGGAGTGCGTCAAATCATTCAATAATGGCCCTGCATGTGTCATCGTTAAGCATGCAAACCCCTGCGGTGTCGCAGAAGCTGACAGTATCATCGCGGCCTATGACCATGCTTACAGTACGGATCCGATATCGGCTTTTGGTGGCATCATTGCTTTCAATCAGGCACTGGATGCACACACAGCGAAGGCCATTATTGATCGCCAGTTTGTTGAGGTCATTATTGCTCCCGATATAGATGAAGAGGCGCAGGAGATTCTGTCGGCCAAGAAAAATGTGCGTGTGCTAGCCTGTGGCCAGTGGTCGGATCTACCCGTAGCAGGACTGGACTTCAAACGCGTCAATGGCGGCCTGTTGGTGCAGGATCGTGACCTCGGCATGATAACTGCTGATGATCTGAAAATTGTGACCCAACGCAAACCCGAAGATCGTGAGGTAGAGGACATGCTGTTTACCTGGAAAGTCGCCAAGTATGTGAAATCCAATGCCATTGTTTATGGGCGTGACCGTATGACCATCGGCGTGGGTGCAGGACAGATGTCTCGTATATACAGCGCACGCATCGCAGCTATCAAGGCAGCTGATGCCGGCCTTGATGTAAACGGTTCGGTACTCGCCTCCGATGCCTTTTTCCCGTTCAGGGATGGCCTTGATGCAGCGGCAGAAGTGGGTGTGACCGCTGTCATACAGCCGGGCGGCTCTATGCGTGATGATGAGGTGATCACGGCGGCAGACGAGCACGGTATCGCTATGGTCTTCACCGGCATGAGGCATTTCAGACACTAGTTTGGTGTAGCGAATCCAGGGAATTGTATGGCTAGACAGCGCAGACGTACAGCTAAACAAAAACAATCACCCGGCACCGGTAAAAAGTGGCTGAAACGGTCACTAAAATGGCTAGCCGTTTTATTTATCGGTCTTGTGCTGGCAGACATTTACTGGCTATCAGGCATCTGGCCGGACTGGGATAAACTGGCAAAGGGAACAGTGCCGGAATCCAGTCTGATTCGCCAGTACCGGCAACGCGCCAACATTGATTCACGCCTGCCCGAAGTACGCTGGAATCCTGTCGAACTGAATAACATCCCCTATATTCTGCGCCGGGCGGTTATCATTGCAGAAGATGGTCGCTTTTATCAACATGACGGTGTCGACCTAAAAGCCATCAGAAATGCCTGGGACTACAACCTCAGTCACATGAAGGTAAAATATGGTGCCAGCACTATCTCCCAGCAAACGGTAAAAAATCTCTTTCTCAGCAATGAGCGTAACCTACTGCGAAAATGGCACGAGCTTATTCTGACCTGGGAGATGGAGAGGCAGCTTTCCAAGGACAGAATACTTGAACTGTATCTAAACATTGCCCAGTTTGGCCCGGGGATATTTGGCGTACAGGCGGCTTCTTATTATTATTGGGGACGTCCGGTATGGAGGATCAACAGAAGGCAGGCGGCCGAGCTTGCGGCCAGTTTACCGTCGCCGACGATGAATAATCCCGGGCGGTATACACCGGCTTTCGCGGCGCGGGCCGAGTCGGTGTATCGGCGTATGTCGGAGTAGTTTCATTGTGCGGGCGCATGGCTGCTGTCGACCCAAAGCGAATATTCGGATACATTGGAGCATAACTCCCATTGCTTTATTTTCCCTATGACCAGGCCATTCCTTATTATGCAACTTCGTCCGGAGGATGATATCTCCGAAAATGAATATGCGGCATTTTTGAAATATGGCTGTCTTGATAGCAAAGATGCCCATCGCTTGCGGATAGAAAAAAACGGTATCCCCGATGACCTTGTACTGGATAAGTACAGTGGCATAATTGTCGGCGGCAGTCCATTTGATATCAGTACACCGGAGCAGGATAAATCTACAATCCAGAAAAATATTGAACAGGACTTCAAAAGATTATTCGATGTAATTATTCCCAATGATATCCCTTTCCTTGGCGCATGTTCGGGAAATGGTTTGCTTGGGTCATACCTGGGCACCTCAATATCCACCCGATATGGTGAGGCAGTAGGTTGTGTAAAGCTCGATATCACTGAAGCGGGTAAAGCGGACCCGTTATTGTCCGGCTTCCCGGACAATATCACCGCATTGTCAGGTCACAAGGAGGCCTGCGACACGGTACCTGAGAGCGCAGTTTTATTAATGACCGGTAATGCCTGCCCGGTACAGATGTTTCGTGTAGGCAGCAATGTATATGCCACCCAGTTTCATCCAGAGGGTGACAGTGACGTCTTTACTCTGCGCATCCATGCCTATAAACACCATGGCTACTTTGAACCACACGAAGCGGATTCTCTGATTGGTGCTGTTTGCGGGCAAGAGACGCCTTACGCTCAGGAAATACTCCGACGGTTCGTAAACTGCTATAAGACGTGAACAGGGTTAGATTCGGGTTTGCACTGGTATAAGAAACAATTGGAGTCTGAATCCAAAGCGATCCACCCTTGATCCCCGATGGAAAAAGACAGTCAGATTACTATGGACGTATATACTATAAGTAAAGACTTGACCCCCTTGACTTGATAAGCACAAGAATAAAAAAATACCCTACTCCACGTGCCAGTCATAGACTGATATACTCACAAACTTTGTGATTCCTAGATAATGAAATCGTGACTTTTCAGCAGCTAATTCTAACATTGCAGCAGTACTGGGCAGACCAGGGATGCGCACTGATGCAGCCCTATGATATGGAGGTGGGTGCCGGGACTTTTCATCCGGCGACTTTCCTGTATGCTATCGGGCCTGAGCCTATGCGTGCGGCTTATGTGCAGCCTTCTCGGCGACCAACTGATGGCCGTTATGGAAAAAACCCGAACCGTCTGCAGCATTACTACCAGTTTCAGGTAGTGTTAAAACCCTCCCCTGTTGATATTCAGGATCTCTATCTGGAGTCACTGAAGCAACTGGGTCTTGATCCACTGGAGCACGATATTCGTTTTGTTGAAGATAACTGGGAGTCGCCGACTCTGGGTGCCTGGGGGCTGGGTTGGGAGGTCTGGTTGAATGGCATGGAAGTGACACAATTTACTTATTTCCAGCAGGTTGGTGGTCTGGACTGCCGACCGGTCACCGGTGAGATTACCTATGGCCTGGAGCGCATCGCCATGTATTTGCAGGGGGTTAACAATGTGTTTGACCTGGCGTGGACGGATGATGTGACTTATGGCGATATCTACCACGAGAATGAAGTGGAATTTTCCGCATTCAACTTCGAGCATGTCGATACCGGTATGCTGTTCCGGCACTTCGATGATTTTGAGCGCCAGAGCCAGCAGTTGCTGGATGCTCAACTGCCCCTCCCTGCCTATGATTATGTCTTAAAGGCATCGCATACTTTTAATCTGCTGGATGCCCGTAAGGCCATCAGCGTCACTGAGCGAGCACGTTTTATTGGTCGTATCCGTGATCTTTCACGTGCTGTCGCACAGGCCTATTATGACAATCGTGAGTCACTGGGGTTTCCACGTGGCAGGAATGGTGGGCAGACAGTATGACTGAAAATTCGCAGCCATTACTTATTGAAATTGGTACGGAAGAGTTGCCACCCAAATCACTGCAGCGCCTGAGTAAGGCATTCGCACAACACATAATACAGGGTTTGCAGGATGCGGGCCTGGTTACTAAGGGTGTGGCACATAAATTGTTTGCCAGCCCCAGGCGTCTGGCAGTACTCATCGATGATGTTGCTGTACGGCAGGCTGACAGTAATGTTGAACGTCGTGGTCCTGCCGTCAATGTCGCTTTCGACGCGGAGGGCAATCCCACACCTGCGGCATCCGGCTTTGCACGTTCGTGCAAGGTGGAAGTCTCTGAGCTTGAGCGGTTACAAACAGAAAAAGGCGAATGGCTGGTATTTCGCAGTCAACAGGCAGGCTTGCCTGCCAGCGCGTTGATCCCGGGTATAGTCGATGCGGCTTTACATAAATTACCCATTTCCAAACGTATGCGCTGGGGCGATACGGAGGCCGAGTTTGTTCGCCCGGTACACTGGCTGGTAATGTTGCATGGCAGTAATGTTATCGAAACCACATTATTGACTGTTGATTCCGGCCGTGAGACAGGCGGGCACCGCTTTCATTGTCCGGGCATGTTGTCACTCTATTTTGCGTCTGACTATGAAGAAACACTACAGGCCAGTGGCCATGTGATGGCAGATTTCAAACTTCGTCAGCAGGTAATCGTCGAGCAGGTGACCAGGCTCGCATCTGAGCGTGGTGGCCAGCCGGTCATTGGCTCCGGGCTGTTGGACGAGGTCACTGCACTGGTGGAATGGCCGAATGCCATGATCGGTAGTTTTGACGAGGCCTATCTGCAGGTGCCACAGGAGGCTTTGATCAGTGCCATGCAGGATCATCAAAAATATTTTCCGGTCGTTGATGACAAGGGCAGGATAATGCCGCTGTTCATCTTTGTTTCAAATATTGAAAGCGTGCGTCCAGAAAGTGTTGTTGAGGGTAACGAGCGTGTACTCAATGCGCGTTTTTCAGATGCCCGTTTTTTCTGGGATACCGATCGAAAACAAACACTGGATTCACAGCTTGAACGCCTGAAGACGGTAGTTTTTCATAATAAACTAGGCAGTATTTATGACCGTACAATACGGATCCAGTCACTGGCCGGACAGATTGCAGGACTGCTGGGTGCGGATACTGAAAAGGCAGAGCGTGCTGCGTTGTTGGCCAAGGCCGATCTGCTGACTGGCATGGTGGCTGAGTTTCCTGATCTACAGGGTGTGATGGGGCGTTATTATGCCTTAGAGCGGGGTGAAGAAAATGAGATCGCTGACG
Source organism: Gammaproteobacteria bacterium (assembly GCA_013150915.1). Classification (GTDB taxonomy): domain Bacteria; phylum Pseudomonadota; class Gammaproteobacteria; order BMS3Bbin11; family BMS3Bbin11; genus BMS3Bbin11. The sequence continues at coordinate 79,514 of JAADJE010000001.1, read as the reverse complement.
CCATAGAACAGCAGTATCTGCCGCGCTTTGCCGGTGATGCATTACCCGCTACACCCACCGGGCAGGTGCTGTCCATTGCTGACAAGCTCGACACCCTGTGTGGAATCTTTAGTATTGGCGAGATCCCCACTGGCGACAAGGATCCCTTCGCATTAAGGCGTGCGGCACTTGGTGTATTGAGAATAATGATCGAATTAAAACTCGATATTGATCTTCGCCAGTTACTGGTGTTGGCTGTTGCCGCTTACGATATCAAGGATGAAAAATCGGATGAAGTCGTTGAGCTAATTTTCTCATTTATGCTGGATCGATTGCAGGCCTACTACGTAGACAAGGGCTACAGTAAGCGGCAAATAAGCAGCGTCAAGCATCGCCGTCCAACGCGGCCGACAGACTTCAATGATCGTTTGCTCGCCGTGGATGCCTTTGCCAGGCTGGCGGCGGCCCCTGCGCTGGCGGCGGCAAACAAGCGGATTCAGAATATCCTCCGCAAGGCCGACAGGGAAGAAACGACTGTTATTGATCCAACTTTATTAAAAGAAAAGGCAGAACGCGCCCTGTATGATCAAATGATTAATCTGTCTCCTGAAGTAAATGTGATGTTTGATAAGGGGGACTACACCGCTGCGCTGTCGAGCCTGGCATCGTTGCGATCGGCCGTTGATGCCTTCTTTGATGAAGTCATGGTGATGGATGAAGACCAGGCTTTGCGTAACAATCGCCTGGCCCTGCTGGATCACCTGGGTGAGATGTTTCTGCGCACTGCTGATCTGTCACAATTGCAGTAAAGGAGTCTAAGAAATGCCCGAAAAGACGATATCACAGGATTCATATGCTGCAATGCTGGCAAGGGTGCAATCCTTTCATGATAAACACGATTTTAGCGGCAGCGGTGGTGAAGATATGGTATACCGCATTGCGCTGATGGCTGAAGAGTTGGGTGAAATGTCTTCCTGTGTGACCAAGGGCAAGGGCTTAGAGGAAATGGCTGAGGAAACGGCAGATCTGCTGATTCTTGTTATGGGGACGGCAATTGCCGGCAATTTTGATCTGCTTGAGGCTTTCTGGAAAAAAATGGACAGACTGATGAAGCGAGATGCGAAGATGGTAGATGGTCGCATACGGGTATCTGAATTTCGTGGCCAGGAACAGTGATCCCTCCTAAACAGAAACCAGAGATATCATGAAAACTATTCTTCTCGACCGAGACGGCGTCATTAACCAGGATTCCGATGATTTCATCAAATCCGTGGATGAATGGGTGCCAATCCCGGGTTCACTGGAGGCGATAGCCCTGCTGCATCGTCATGATTATCGTGTCGTGGTGTTAACCAACCAGTCGGGCATTGCGCGGGGTCTGCTTAGCCTTGCAACACTGAATAAAATTCATCGGCGCATGTTGGATGAAACCAGAGATAAAGGGGGTCTGATTGAGGCGGTCTTCTTTTGCCCGCATGCGCCTGAAGACAATTGTAATTGCCGCAAGCCAGCAACGGGGATGTTTCGGGATGTCGCCGCCAGGCTGAAAATAGAAATGAGCGGCGTGCCGGCGGTGGGAGACTCCATGCGTGATTTACAGGCAGCACGGGATATTGGTGCCCTGCCCGTGCTGGTTAACACAGGAAAAGGCAGATGGACACAAAAGATGCTAATGAAGAAAGATAGCCCACTTTCGCCTGACGAGGTAATAGATTTCAAGAGTCTTGCGTCCTTTACCGATGCCCTGTTGGCCGGTGAGTTAGACGAAGCCATTCGTGAGAGGTTAGGGGGCTTCTGATCGATGCATGAAGAAAGCAGTAATCGTGATGGCCCGTTGCCGTGGATCCGCTCATTCCTCTATTATCTGTTTATGGTGCCCAGTATGATCATTATGTTTCTTTTCCTGGTACTCATTGCACCGTTTGATTATAAATATCGATCAGGACTGATTCGATACTGGGCATTATTGCAAATGTGGTTACTTAAACTATGCTGTGGCCTGACGTATGAAGTGCAAGGCAGGGAGAATCTGCCGTCGGGTCCTTATATTGCCCTGCCCAAGCACCAGTCCACATGGGAGACCATTGCTACAAATTTTTTGTTCAGACAGCCGGCCTGGGTATTTAACAGTGACTTGTTTTCGATTCCTGTTTTTGGCTGGGGTTTGCACTTGACGAACTCGGTGAGCATAGATCGTGGGACGCCCCGAGCAGCATTGAATCAGCTGGTCACAAAAGGCGGTGCATTGCTCAAGCAGGGGCGTACTATGGTTATTTTTCCGGAAGGTACGCGCGTGCCGCCGGGTGAACAGGTAAAGTTTGAACCGGGAGGCAGTCTGCTGGCTGTAAAAACTGGAACACCGGTTGTTCCGGTAGCCCTGAATGCGGGAGAATTCTGGCCCAAAGAGAGTTTCCGTAAGTACCCCGGGCATATCAAGGTGATAATTGGGCCGTTGATCGAATCGAAAGGCCTGAGGGCGCGTGAGCTGAATAAGAAGGTGGAAAACTGGATACAAAAGACCATGAAAGAAAATTTTGGCTATACTTGATTGACTGCCTGCATCCAGCCAGCATAAATGTCCTGCAGTTAACGTCCTGTGTTAGAAAATATTACATTGATTGGTATGCCGGGTGCCGGTAAAAGTACCGTTGGGCATTTGCTTGCAAGGCATCTGCAGTTTGAGTTTATTGATACCGATAAGCTTATTCGCCAACAGCAGAAACGAACGCTACAAAATATTGTAAATCAGGACGGCTGCCTGCAGCTCCTCCAGTTTGAGGAACAGGCCGTACTCTCAATAGCCGCAGAAAAAGCGGTAATCGCAACTGGAGGCAGTACGGTATATTCCACCGCAGCCATGCAGCATTTATCCAGTCTGTCAAAAATAATCTACCTGTCTGTGCCTTACGAGATCATTGAAGAGCGCATTAAAAACCTCGATACCCGTGGTCTGGTAAAAAAGCCCCGGCAGAGTCTGCATGATCTGTATGTCGAACGAACAGTGTTATATGAGAAATATGCAGATATAACCGTGGCGGCGGACATGACAGCCGAGCGTGTTGCGGAGAAAATTATGGCTGTGACCGCGGAGATTTGATGTGGACACGGTTTAAGTCCCAAGTCGTAAAACATAAAACCTTCTTTTCTATTTCATCTGTCTTGTCAGCGCCGCAAAATTTTCTAAAGAAAGGGTCTCAGCTCGAACAGACGGGGCCACCCCTGTTTCTGTTATCTCTTTCTCGGTCAGTATCCCTTTGAGATTATTGCGCAGTGTTTTACGGCGCTGGGTGAATGAGGCTTTGACCAGCAGGGCAAAATTTTCCGGGTTCGGGATATCCACTACGGGTTCTGTATAGGGGGTAAGACATATCACTGCGGAATCAACTTTTGGTGGCGGACTAAATGCACCGGAACTGACGTCGAGGACTTTTTTTACCTTACATTGTGCCTGTAGCATAACCGACAGGCGACCATAGTTTTTCCCTCCCGGAGCAGCCGTTATGCGTTGCACCACTTCTTTTTGTAGCATGAATACCATGTCCTGTATGACAGGGGCATAAGTAAGCAGATGAAATAGCAATGGGGTGGAGATATTGTAGGGTAGATTGCCGATAATTCGGAGTTTGTGCGAGTCGTCAGCCAGGCTGGAAAAATCAAAACCCAGGGCATCGGCCTGATGAAGATGTAATCGGCCTGATGCACGCGGATCGTCCTTGAAGCGTGTGACGAGGTCACGATCCAGTTCTATGGCATCCAGCTCATCAATACGCTCCAGTAATGGCCAGGTGAGTGCACCCAGACCGGGACCGATTTCAACGATACATTCTCCTTTTAGCGGGCGAAAATGAGTAAGGATTCGATTGATTACATGCTGATCATGCAGGAAGTTCTGACCAAAGCGTTTACGGGCAACGTGTTTGATATTAGCCCTCCTGCTGCGTATGAGCCATCGAAATGGCCATGGCCAGTGCGTGTTGCAGGCTGCCGGTATTGATGTTGCCGGTAGCGGCCAGAGATAATGCTGTGCCGTGGTCAACGGAGGTGCGGATAAAGGGCAAGCCAAGGGTGATGTTCACCGCATTGCCAAAGCCGGAATGTTTGAGCACCGGCAGTCCCTGATCATGGTACATGGCGAGTACCGCATCAGCACGATCGAGTTCTCTCGGAACAAATGCCGTATCAGCAGGCAAAGGGCCGATGAGATGCAGCCCTTTTTCACGCAATGCAGAAAGTACGGGTTCAATGATCTCAATTTCTTCTGTACCAAGATGGCCCCCTTCTCCGGCGTGGGGGTTCAGGCCACAGACAATAATACGGGGTTGTTGCAGGCCAAATTTTGAATGCAGGTCATGGTGCAGGATCTCTATCACTTCGGTCAGCAGTTGATGACTGATCTGTGTGCTGACATCACGTAATGGAAGATGTGTCGTCGCCAGTGCAACACGCAGTGTGTTCGTCGCGAGCATCATGACGACCCGGGGGGTTTTAGATAGCTCGGCGAGAAATTCGGTGTGGCCGGTAAAGGCTATGCCGGAATCATTGATGACACTTTTCTGTACCGGGCCGGTGACCAGCGCATCAAATTCACTCCGCAGGCATGCATTCCCCGCCAGTTTAAGCGTTTGTAGAACATAATCTGCGTTGTCCGGGTTGAGTTTACCCGGTTCGGAGGCCCGATTCAGTTTCACAGGGATTACAGCAAGCCGATTTTGTTTGTGTGGCTGCTTTTTCCAGTCCTGGATAGACAGCTTAATACTAAGTTTATCTGCCCTGTCTGTAAGCAGATTAGGGTCAGCACAAACGGCCAGGCGGCAACCGAGATCCATCTGGCTGGCCATGATGGCCAAGTCAGGACCAATCCCGGCCGGCTCGCCGGCAGTAAGAATAATTGTAGGTAAATAATTACTCATCATTTTTTTTGTAAAAGATTTTTCACCACAGCGTTTTTAATCGAGTGGATATATAATACTCTGATTCTACACGTACATTAGTGAGTCAGGTATTACCCATGGCTGATCTGGTCATTTCTAATTTACAATCCCGCGTGCCGGCTCTGGTCGTGCAACAGCTTGCGGTGTTGAATTTATGCCTCCACGGGGCGGAAATAACAGGTTTGAATGGGCCATCTGGCTCGGGCAAGTCGCTTCTTCTACGGGCTATCGCCGATCTTGATCTGTCGACAGGTGACGTATCACTGGCTGGCTGCTCCCGCGCATCAATGGCTGGTCATGAATGGCGTAAAAGAGTCGCTTACCTGCCGACCGAGAGTGCCTGGTGGTTCGACACTGTGGGTGAGCATTTTCTGCAAACAGACATTGCCAGTCTCCAACAGCTTGGATTTGAGGCTGACGTTCTTAGCTGGAAAGTCACCCGTATCTCGAGTGGGGAAAAACAGCGGCTGGCACTGGCCCGATGTCTCAGCCGACTACCTGATGCATTACTGCTGGACGAACCGACGGCATCGCTGGATGAGTCACATACCCGTGATGTTGAACAAACAGTGTCTGATTATATGGGGAAAAGGAAGGTGCCCGTTTTCTGGGTGAGCCATGACCTGGGACAGCTCAAGCGATTGTCAGATCAGGCCATGGAAATTCAGCTTGATGGCACCCTTTCGGCGTTGCATCTGTGAATCTAATCAGCCTTTCTGTTATTGATCTGGCGATTGCCGCTTCACTGGTTCTATTGGTGGCACTACTGCAGTGGCGTATGCGGCTTGGGAATACTCAGGCGTTGCTGATTGCGGGTCTTAGAACCGTTGCACAGCTACTATTGCTGGGACTGGTATTGAAAATAGTCTTTGCAGCAAGTGATTTATATTGGATAGCACTGATGTCCATTGTCATGTTGCTGGCGGCGGGGCGTGAAGTGATGGTGCGCCAGAAAAGGCGTTTCATTGGCAGCTGGGGGTTTTTGTTGGGGACTTCCTCCATGTTTATTTCAGCGTTCAGCGTTACACTGTTGGCGCTGTTGATCATTGTTCAGCCGGACCCCTGGTATTTACCGCAGTACTCGATACCGTTGCTAGGTATGTTGTTGGGAAATACCCTGAATGGGATTACTCTGGGGCTGGATAATCTGACTCGTAGTGCCTGGGAGAAACGCACAATTATCGATGGCAGACTGGCATTGGGTGAGACCTGGAGCAATGCCATTTCAGATATTCGGCGCGACAGCATACGGGTTGGCATGATCCCGATTATCAATGCCATGTCAGTGGCAGGGCTGGTCAGCCTGCCCGGCATGATGACCGGGCAGATACTGTCTGGAACGCCGCCCGTTGAGGCCGTGAAATACCAGATACTGATTATGTTTTTAATTGCTGCAGGAACAGGCCTGGGGACAATCACAGCAATAGTCATCGGTTGTCACAGGCTTTTTGATGACAGGGAAAGATTGCGGCTGGATCGACTGCGTTAGTTCAAAGCTCAACGTTGTACTACGACCTGCCTTCTCAGAAGCATATATAATGTTGAATATGAGTTAGTTAGCCTAAACAGGGAAACACGATGTCAGAGACACCAAAATATGCCGTTATGGGTAACCCGGTTAGTCACAGCAAATCACCCTTAATACACAGCTTGTTCGCCGAACAGTGTGGAATTGTACTGGAATACAGAGCTATCCATGTTGATGAGGGAAGGTTTGAATCAGCCGTCAGGCAATTCAGGGCAATCGGCGGCAAGGGCCTGAACATAACCGTGCCTTTCAAGATGGCGGCATGGCGACTGTCTGATCGGCGGTCAACCCGGGCGGAGCTTGCCGGTGCCGTTAATACGCTGAAATTTCTCGATAGCGGCAAAATCTATGGCGAAAATACAGATGGCGCAGGGCTGATACAAGATATTGTGGTCAATCTTGGTAGGTCAGTGAAAGAGTCAAGTGTCCTGGTTATTGGCGCAGGCGGTGCGGTCAGGGGGCTACTGGGTCCTTTGCTGGAAGCGGGGCCTGCGATAGTGCATATTGCGAATCGTACTGCTGCAAAAGCGCTGGAGCTGTCTGCAGTATTTTCAGGGTTTGGACCCTGTACTGCCAGTGGCCTGAATGAGATCGGGTCAGCTTCATACGATATAGTCATTAACGGCACAGCAGCCAGCCTGCAGGGTGACGTGCCTGATTTGCCCACCAGTATTTTTACTGAGGATACACTCGCTTATGATCTGATGTATGCCAGTAAAGCCACCGCTTTTCTCGTCTGGGCAGATGAAAATGGGGCGGCCCAATGCAGCGATGGTTTAGGGATGCTGGTGGAGCAGGCTGCAGAGTCGTTTCAGATCTGGCACGGCATACGGCCCCAGACTGCAGGGATCATCCGGCAGTTGCGGTAGCAAAAAAACCCGTTCAGAATGATCTGGATTCTGGTGTGTATTAGCCTAAATTGCGGTTAATCCAGCGGATCAACGGCCTCCATTGTTCAATGTCATGAGACACCTGATACCAGGGCATGTCAAAGATTCCCAGCCCTTTCTCTGCGGCATGAATATAGTTTTGACTGTCGCGAATACTGGCTAGAAATGGAATTTTCAGGTGTTTAAGAAACTTATTAAGTTGTTGATAAATTAATGTATTTTCACGAACCCGGTTGGCGACGACGACAATCTTTTTTTCCTCGATATGGCCTGTCATTAATAGATCCTTGATAAAATGGGCAGCGGCGCGCATGTCTATCGGGGAGGGCAGTACAGGCACCAGAATAATATCTGAACGCCGTACCAGATCGGTCAGTTGTTTTCCTTCAATACGCGCGGGGGCATCAAGCACGACACGATCAACATCGGACGCAAAACGAAGGCGATGTTCAAAAGGTGAGATGCCATGGATTTCATAATAGTGATCCGGGTTTCTCTCTTTTAACCATTCCATGGCAGATTGCTGTGGATCGAAGTCCACCAGCACAGTCTTCAATTCATTTGTAGCAAAATAACTTGCAAGGTTAGTCGACAGCGTTGTTTTACCACAACCCCCCTTGGCGTTGACAACCAGTACGGTATTCATGCGACCCCAGCCTCCTTTTTTCCACATTTATTAATCTGTGTGTCAGGGGATAGTAATGCACTCTTTGGGGAATGTAAAAAGGTAGAAAAAGTTTTCAGTGTTCAGTTTTCTGTGTTCAAAATACAGGTCTTTACTGAAAACCTGAAACTGAACACTGAAAACTGGTTTCTTTTCAAGGCAAATAATCCAGGGCTAGCCCCACAAAAACCACGGCCCCGAACCAGTTGTTGTTCAGGAAAGCCTGTAGGCATCGTGTCGGGTCACGTTGTACGATTAACCATTGTTGATAATAAAAGAATGTGGATGCCAGCAGCAGACCAAAGTAGTAGATACTGCCACGTTCGGATATCACACCCACCCAGGCAAGCAGAACAATGGTTATTAATTGCAGTAGGCCAATGATAAACCGGTCATTGTTTCCGAACAGAATCGCCGTAGACATGACGCCAACCTTTAAATCATCCTCGCGGTCGACCATGGCATACATCGTGTCATAGGCAACCGTCCAGCAGATATTGGCGGTAAACAGTATCCAGACAGCAGCAGGCAGCTGCCCACTTTGTGCAGCAAAGGCCATCGGGATGCTCCAGCCGAAGGTAATGCCCAGATAGACTTGCGGCAGGTTGGTAAAACGTTTTACGAAGGGGTAGCTGGCGGCCAGAATGACAGCAAGCACAGAGAGTTTTATCGTCAATGTGTTGAGTTGCAGAACCAGTAATAGCGCAATCCCACACAATACAAGGAATAAAAGTAGCGCTTCACGTGGTCGAACCAGTCCGGTAGCGATAGGGCGATTACGGGTTCGTGCTACCTCCGGATCAATATGCCGGTCGGCAAAATCATTGATCACGCAACCCGCAGAGCGCATAACAAAGACCCCGGCAATAAATATCAGCACTATCGATGCTGACGGCTGACCTTCACCAGCCAGCCACAGTGCCCACAACGTCGGCCACAGCAGCAGGAAACTGCCAATGGGGCGGTCGGCGCGCATGAGTAATAGATATTGTTTGAGTTTGTTCTGGAAATCGGGCATGGGGGGATTATATAATTTATAAGTGTTCAGTGTTCAGTGTTCAGTGTTCAGTGTTCAGTTTCGGGTGTTGATTTTACTTAACACCGAACACAGAAAACCGATCTAATCAAACCTCTCCATATCCCATAACATCCCCCGCCCAGCGACGAATCAACAGCGGTACCTGTTCCGGTGATAGTTTTTCGATTTCAGCGGCGAGTGCAGGCACCTGATCCAACAGGTCGTCGTCACGGGACAGGTCCGCGATACGCAATTGCAACAGGCCAGTCTGGCGGGTGCCGAGTAATTCACCCGGACCGCGTAGCTTGAGATCTCTGCGTGCGATTTCGAAGCCATCAGAAGTGTCTCGCATGGCGGCCAGACGCGCACGTCCGTTGACGGATAATTTACCCTGATACATCAGCACACAGGCGCTTGCTGTGCTGCCGCGCCCTACTCTGCCGCGTAGTTGATGCAGCTGGGCAAGGCCGAGTCGTTCGGCATTTTCGATGATCATCAGGCTGGCATTGGGCACATCTACACCCACCTCGATAACGGTTGTAGCAACCAGGATATCTGTTTTGCCGCTTCGGAAAGCGTCCATTACCGACGCTTTCTCTGTTGCTTTCATTCTGCCGTGGATCAGGCTGATACGGAGGTCATCCAGTGTTTCTGATAATATTTCCGCTGTGACTTCTGCTGCCTGGCACTGCAGTGCCTCTGATTCTTCGATTAGTGTGCAGACCCAGTATACCTGTCGCCCCTGTTTGCAGGCATTTTCTACACCGTTGATGATTTCAGCGCGTTTAGACTCTGGCATGACCGCTGTTTCTACTGGTTGTCGACCGGGTGGGAGTTCATCGATGATTGAGGTCTCAAGATCGGCATAGGCGGTCATGGCCAGCGTGCGGGGTATGGGCGTGGCGGTCATGATCAACTGGTGCGAGACGTATTTCCCATGTCGCCCCTTTTCGCGCAGGGCAAGCCGCTGATGAACGCCGAAGCGATGCTGCTCATCGACAATGATCAGTCCCAGGCGGGCAAAGCAAGAATCATCCTGGAAAAGGGCGTGGGTGCCGATGACGAGGTCACAGTCTCCCGTTTCCATAGCGGCCAGGATATGTCGTTTTTCAGCTGCCGGTAGTTTACCCGTCAGCAGGGAGATGTGTATACCTAAGGGATTTAGCCATTGAGACAGGGTTTGTAGATGCTGCTCAGCCAGTAACTCAGTGGGCGCCATCAGAGCGACCTGGTAACCTCCACGTATGGCGGCCAGCGCTGCCAGTGCAGCGATGATTGTTTTGCCGGAACCGACATCTCCCTGTAACAGGCGCTGCATGGCTGTTTTCTGACCGAGGTCGTTAAATATTTCATCGATGACACGTCGCTGGGCAGCGGTTAAGGGAAAAGGCAGATTCCTGATGAAATCTGCTGTCAGCTTTTTTGCCTCTTTAATCTGCAGTGAGCGACTGTCCTTTATGCGACTGCGCAATCGTCTTATCGATAAATGATGCGAAAGCAGCTCCTCCAGTGCGAGACGTCTCTGCATGGGGTGTATGCCCTGTTGCAGGTGGTAGGTGTTGGCCTTTTTGGGCGGACGGTGAATATATTGCAGGGAATCTGCCAGTAACGGCAGATTCATTTTTTTGCAAAGTGGCGTGTCCAGCAGTTCCGGTAGTCGCTCAGGGTGTTGAGCCAGCAAGCCGATCGCCTGTTTGGTAAAACGACGCAATGATAGCTGGTGCAACCCCTCAGTAGTGGGATACACCGGGGTCAGGGTTTGTTCGATGGTTTGAGCTGCATTCGGGTCAATGATCCTGTATTCCGGGTGAACCATCTCTATGTCATTGCCACGGCGTCTTAGCTCACCATAGCAGCGAACGATAGACCCTTTTGCCAGACTTCTTTGCTGGGCGGCGGAGAAGTGAAAAAAGCGTAAAGTGAGGAAACCAGTGCCATCAGATATTCGGCTTAACAGCATACGTCGACGACCAAAGCGAAGCTCAGTTAATTCGATTGTGCCCTGTACCATTGCTTCATTGCCGGCCCGCAGGCTGCCAAGAGGACGAAGCCGAGTACGGTCTTCATAGCGTGTTGGCAGATGGAACAGTAAATCCTGAATTGTTTCTATACCCAGGTGCTGTAGACGTTCAGCGACACGTGAAGCAATCCCCTTTAATACGGTGACAGAAGTGTCATCAAAGCCAGGTGGCATTTCCTCATCCACAGTTGCGTCGATGGTCTATTCCAGTGTCAGTTCGTGGTCAACAACGAAGGTGCCGGCCTGCCGTGCCAGGAAGGCAGTTTTGGCTGATTGCTCGAGTGAGCTGACCCATTTGTAAGCCAGCTCCAACGACGCCCCCTGCACATAAACGCCGTGCCCACGTACGACGACTACGGGATATTCGGCCAATGCCGTGGCGATCAGTATGGGTGAGTGCTCGAAATAGGTCTTGAAGCTAATCGAGATAACCGGTACACGTGGAAAATAGTACTGACCTTCAAGGTCAACAGGTATGAAATCTTCACCGTTAAGTGTTAATGCAACGGTATAGGGATTATGGCTGTGTATGACAGCGCGTGCTTCGGGGTTATGGCGGTAGATAGCGCGATGAGCATATTGGTCCAGTGAGGCATCAGGAACCGGTGTGTCATCCATTGTACAATGGATGACATCTTTTACTTCAGCAAGGTCGGCACAGGACCCGGTTGCAGTGATAAAAAAATCACTGTCCTGTAAATACGAAATATTGCCGCTATGTGAGTCATTCAGTCCATGCTGACGCAGCAGGCGGTAAAAACGTATCAGGGCTTCCTTGTTATCCATGGCATAATGATGCCTGATAAACGCCGTTTCGTCATCTTAATCGTTCGCAATAAAATATCAAGCCCGCAGGCACTATGTCACAAAGCATCAAAAGACTACAAAAGAACTCACTCAAAAGAGCTCAGTTTAAGTGGACATTTCTTCATCCCAGGTTCTGGTTACTCTGGCTTTTTATTGCTGTGCTACGGATTCTGGTGTTATTGCCCTTACCTGTATTGCACAGCATTGGGCGAGTTATCGGACGACAGTTTTATCGAATTAATGACAAGCGCAGGCATATTGCACACATTAATATTGACCTCTGTTTTCCTGATTTAGCTGAAGAGGACAGGCGAGGACTGGTTCTGCGACATTTTGAGGCTTATGGTGCGAGTATCTTTGATCTTGCTATCTGTTGGTGGGCATCATCTCGTCGGTTGGAGCGGCTTACTTCTGTGCATGGATTGGATCAGTATTTGAGCCTCATAGAGCAGGGGAAAAATGTTATCTTACTGACAGGCCACCTGTTAACGGTGGATTTGTGTGGCCAGTATTTCTCACGCTACAAGCCAGTTGTAACGATGATGAAGCCATTAAATAATCAGGTGTTTAACTATTTGTTGTTTCGCAGTCGTTCCCGTAATGGTACTCAGGTAATAAATCGTGATCAGGGTCTAAAACCAGTGATTCGTTATTTACGTCAGGGGTATCCAGGCTATCTAATGCTGGATGAAGATTTCGGCTCTCCTGCTTCCGTGTTTGCGCCTTTCTTTGGCGTTCAGAGCTGGACAGTGACAAGCCTGTCGGCACTTGCACGTATAGGGGATGCAGTAGTTATGCCTGTTTTTATGAACAGTTTGCGGGGCGGCAGGGGTTACGAATTGTATTTTGATCCGGTACTGAAAAATTTTCCATCAGGTGATGATCTGGCGGATGCGATAAACATGAATCAGGCGCTGGAAGCCGGGGTCAGGCGAATGCCAGAAATGTACTCATGGACGTTTAAATTATTTAAAACGCGCCCGTCGGGTGAAGAAGCCCCTTACTGATAGCTAAGGGTGGCTCTAATAATTCATGAATAATCATCTTGAATCCAAAATCGGCGACCTTTGCATTAAGGCTCTTCGCAATAGAGAGCTAATACGTACGATGCTTGCCTTTATATAATGGCTTTTGAATCACAATCTGAGTTATCTGGAACGTATAGGGGTGCCCTCCGGTTTGTACACCCGCGATACTGGCTGGTTTGGCTCGGAATTCTGCTGCTTTGGCTCATCAGTTTATTGCCCCTGCCCCTCACTGCATATTTGGGTAGAGGCCTGGGCCTTATTCTGTATAGAGTCACGCAACGGAGACTGCACATCGCCAGAACCAACCTTGAGCTGTGTTTTCCTGAGCTTGATAGTACTCAAATTGATGCATTATTAAAGGAGCACTTCAAGGTTCTGGGTCAGGCATCACTGACCCTTGGCATCAATATGTTTGCATCGCTACGTAGATTGCAGGGCCTGGTGACTATGCGTGACCGGCATTATTATGATCAGGCCATTGCCGGTGGGAAACCTGTCATATTGCTGGCGCCGCATTTCGTTGCAATGGAAATCGCAGGCTTAGTACTTTCACACGGCAGGCCAATGTTCAGCATGTATCAAACGATTCGAAACCCATTAATTGATTTTCTGGTGCGGAGAGGGCGAGGTCGTTTTGGTGGAATTATGGTTGAAAGAAAGGCTGATATGCGCAAAGCGGTCAAGATGATGCGTGCAGGTAGCCCGTTTTATTATTTGCCGGATCAGGATCCGGGTTCCGGTGATAAAATTTTCGCACCATTTTTTGGTATTCAGACAGCGGTAACACCGGGGTTTTCTCGTTTTGCCCGTATAAGCAAGGCGGTAGTTATCCCGTGTTTCACAAAAATGCTGCCAAGTGGCAGGGGTTACGAAGTGATATTTTTGCCGCCACTTGATAATTTTCCCACCAATGATTCCGTGGAAGATGCACGACGTATGAACGAGACCATCGAGCAGGGTATACGTGAAATGCCAGAACAGTATTTTTGGGTACACCGGCGGTTCAAATCAAGGCCGGAAGGTGAGGAAAGTTTGTATTAAAATAATAATACGGTGTTGGGTTCCCAGCCTTCGGTGTTCAGTAAAAGCTAACATACACTGAACACTGAAATTATTGCTTGTTTGCTGTCAATGAGCCAGATACTGTCCCGGGTATATTCACGCCATTACTGTTACAGCTTACTGATTGTGAACTGAGGGTGGCGGCAAATTTCCCGGCGTTGTTGATTGACCCCTGCAATGTGAGTGTTCCACTGCATTTCACAGAACCGAATTCCTCATTATCAAATGTCTGACTCTGGCTGAATGAATTTCCATTCATAGTGAGGGTACTGTTAAATATGTCCGAGCCACTTTGTATGGTGATTGTACCGTCCTGGTCAATGATGACAGTAACTGGAACAGTTTCAGATTCCGACAGGCCCAGTGCCGATACCGTGGCGGTAGCTGTGCCAGTATATGTGCCTGCCAGGGAAGAAGGTGCTGCAGTATTCTCGGGGGGGGCTGAGCCGGTTCCCGCGCCTGGAGTGGAGGCCCCGCCTCCAGTAGATGTCTCGTTGCTATTACTGCTACAGCCGGAAAATACCAATAGCAGGGTAAAGAGGAGGGTGATGCCAGTGTATTGCAGGGTAAAAATTTTCATATTTAGATCCGATTTCCTGGTGGGTAATTAATATCTGCTACAGTCGATAGATGTGCGATTTATCCACAGATAAGCTGAAAGGTCAATTTACCTAAGGATTTTCCATCGACATAAAAATCCACTTGCCATTGCCCGTTAAATTCTCGAAGGCTATCATTTTCCTGCATCAGCAAACGGTCGAGCATGTTGGGTTTTGCAGCATGTAAAAGCAGCCACGCCCAGGTGTGCGTTTTACCTTTGCGCGCAGTAAAATTATACCGTGTGTGTTCGCGTTGTTTTCCCTGGGGGTCAGTCCAGTAAGCCTCCATCAGGTGTTTGCTCCCCGCAGGCCATTGGCCAACAACAACACCGTATATTTTTTCCGCACAGCTGAATTTGTTTGTAGCCTGTGGCACAGGGAGGCCCCCCTTCTGTACCGTACTGAGATAGATTGTTGAAAGTGCAGAGTAGGAGAACATGGAAAAAATTAGAAATGCCAGCAAAGAAAAAAATATTTTTGGTGACAGAGACAAGTGAGGCATAGGTGTCAGGTTAGTACGTTGTGAGTGTTTTTAATAATAACAGAGCCTAATAAAATTGCACATAAACGAATAATACTACCCGTTAGTCAGGAATAGTTGCCCCATGTGTTGTTATTTGCTGCTATCCGTATCTTGATGGATATTGCCGGTCATGCGAAGATGGCCTGAGGTGTATCGGTGTGAGCCATTAAGCATTTTCAGTAAAAACCGTTCATTCCTGTGTATTCTGTAATATTCAATTCGCAGCACCGGATGAAAAGAGTGGTAAACGTTTTCGCAGTACGAGAATAAAACAGAAACAGGATCGACCTGATTCAGGCCTGTCTTAATAAAGGAGGAGTGGCAACGGCCATGAAGTCGTTGATATTTTCACGTAACGGTTTTGTAACCCTGGTGATGCTGGTGCTCATTTTGTTGGCGGGTAGGCTGGGTTTGCTTGATGATGCTGGCTACTCATTATATGACAACATCCGCGTACTGGGACAGCCCCCTGTCTCAAATGTGCTGGTGGTGGCGATTGATGAGTACTCGCTGGATAAAATTGGCCGCTATCCTGTCCCATATGAAACACATATCCGGTTGCTGGAAAATCTGATTTCAGCCGGTGTGGAGTTGGTAGCTTATGTTGGATTACATTCACTGAACATGGCCGCTACCGGCAGCGATGATACCCTGTCATTTCCCTCTGTTTACAGTCAGCGGTTGGCTGATTTGGTCAGAGACATTCGAAACCAGGGGATTGTTGCTGCGGGCATCCCTTTTGTGAGTACATCAGAAGATGACAGGATACAGACGGCATTGCCCGGCTATTTGCTGCAGAACAGTTTACCCAATGAGCAATCTTTAAAATTACACTCTGCCAGGCCGGCCTATCCATTACCCGAGAGTGCCAGCGGCCCGGCTGCAAGCTATACCAGTATCTTTGTCGAAAACGATGTTTCAAAAAAAGTTCGCAGTGTGCCTTTATTTATCGAAGCAAATGGTTTGTTAATGCCTACGCTTGCTATGCAGTTATACCTGCGTGTCAACAAGCTGAGGCTTTCGGATGTCACATTTACGTCAGAAAAAAAGTTAAGTATTGCGGGCAGCACGCTTTTGACGGATCCACAATTTCAAGTTTGGCCCTATTTCCCTCTGTCTAACACAACCAACAGGTATACGGTTGAGGTGGTTTCATACCATGACGTTCTGCACGGAGCTGTTTCGGTTGATCGGCTAAGTGGGAAGATAGTTTTACTGGGTGTGACGGCAGATGGTCTGGCACGGGCAGTGAGTACACCAACGGATATTTCTATGCCGATCGTGATGGTGGTGGCTGAGACATTGGCCAGTATGCTGGACGGTAAGCTTATTTCACCCCCCGCCTGGGCCAGCATGGTCTCGACAGTTTTGCTTATTCTTGTCACTGCATTGCTTCTCTGGTTGTTCAGTCAGGAGTTGAAAGCCAGGATCATTGTGACAACCGTACTGGTTTTGATCCTGCTTGGGATTGAAATCCTGTTTTTGCTGGAGACATCCATCTGGTTGAATATGTATCCACCCATCCTATTACTGCTTACGGGTTTTCTTGTGACATGGTTAATGGGCAGTGTTCATAAGCAGGTAGAAAAGCCAAATGCCATGTCGGGCGAAGTGCATCGACGCGTTGGTCTGGCGTCGCAAAAGCGTGGTGAGCTGGATGCTGCCTTTGAAAGTTTTCGTAAATGTCCGCTGGAAAACTCAATTATGGTGATGTTGTTTTATCTGGCACAGGACTTTGAGGCCAGTGGCCGTTTTGATCGTGCTGTTGCAGTGTATCAATACATGGAAAGTTTCAATCCTCATTTCAAGGAGTTGCAGGGCAAACTGGAAAAAGCACGAATGATGGAAGATACGGTGATGATTGACGAGAGCAAAATCGGGCCTGTAATCAGCACCGCCATCACATCCCTGGATCTCGCTGAAGAAAAGGAATCAGATTCCAAGGGGAAGAGACTGGGTCGTTATCTGGTCCAGCAGGAGATAGGCAAGGGTGCTATGGGTATGGTTTATCAGGGGACGGATCCAAAGATAAATCGTACAGTCGCAATAAAAACATTAAATCTGAAACGTGAATTCGATGAGGATGAGCAGGAAAATGTACTGGGCCGATTCTTTCATGAGGCAGAGGCAGCTGGGCGGCTGCATCATCCACACATTGTCACTATCTATGATGCCGGTGAGCATGATGAGCTGGCTTATATCGCAATGGAGTTTCTTACCGGGAGTGATTTACGCGTCTACACCAAGAAAGGGACATTACTGCCACCATTGACCGTGGTAAAAATAGGAATGAAGCTTGCCGGAGCGTTGTTTTATGCTCACAGCAGGGACATTGTTCACCGCGACATAAAAGCAGCGAATGTTATGTTTGATCCGGGTACCGGGCAATTGAAAATAACGGATTTCGGCATTGCTCGACTCACGGATTCACGACGAACGAAAACGGGCATGGTACTTGGCACACCCTCTTCAATGTCGCCAGAACAACTGCGTGGCAAAAAGCTGGATGGAAGAACCGATTTGTATTCTCTGGGTGTGTTGATGTTCCAACTCCTGACTGGGCATCTACCGTATAAGGCAGATTCTCTGACCCAGTTGATGTACAAGATTACCAATGAACCACCACCTGATCTTTTTGCTCTGCGTCCGGACTTGAAGGAGAATGGAGATTGCATCAGGGAGATTCTGGACAAGTTGTTACAGAAGGAGGCTGATGACCGATACCAGGATGGCAAGAAACTGGCACGGGATTTGTTGGCATGCGCGAAAAAGATGGTAGGCAAAAAATAATGGTAAAACTTGTTATTGAAGCAAAATCAGACACCGGTTGTGTGCGTGAACATAACGAGGACAATTTTGGTTTTGATGCCGAAATGGGTTTAGCCGTACTCGCAGATGGTATGGGGGGGTATAAGGCCGGTGAAGTAGCCAGCGCGATAGCCATTACATCGCTGGTGCATTCTGTTATACAGATTAAGGGTAGCGAAGAAAAGGTTGAGCTGGATGGTAAGCAACACGAGGAATCCGCAATTCTATATCGGGCACTGCACCATGCAAATCAACAGGTTTACGATTCAGCACATGATGACCACGAATGCAGGGGTATGGGTACGACAGTATCCGTCGCCTGGTTTCATGGCAGCAAAGTGAGTATTGCACATATCGGAGATTCACGGATCTATCGCTACCGTGACTATCACCTCGAATTGTTGACTACCGATCATACGGTGGTTCAGGAATTAGTCGATCATGGTTTTTATACGCAGGAAGAGGCCAAGGTCTCGGAACAAAGAAATATCGTTACCCGCGCTTTGGGCATAGATCCGACGATAGAAGTGGATCTTTATGATTACGATGCACGTCCAGGTGACATCTATTTGCTTTGTTCGGATGGCTTGACAGATATGGTAGATGACATGGATATCGCTAATATCATTCGCCGTTCATCCACTGATCTGGAATACGGTACCGGTGAGCTGGTCAACAAGGCATTGTCGAATGGTGGCAAGGATAATGTAACCGTAATTATGGTAAGAGTAGATGACAATCAGACTCGAGACAAGTCATGGGCGCAGCGCCTGAATAAGTTATTTTCGGGTTGATGGCGTGGAGCCTTAACGGGTGGATTTGCTGCGGCACCTTAAGTAATGATCGTGTTTGAAGCATGATCCGAATCGAAGCTAGAGCAGGAAAAAGAAATGGGCATATTAAGTCTGGAAAATGAAGGCAAAGAATTTAAATTAAATCAGAGTCGGATAGTGATTGGCAGGCGACCTGGCGTGGATATCGTGCTGGCGGATCCTGCCGTCAGCGGGAGACATATACTTATCATCAGCATTCTCGATGATTCTTTTCTTGAGAATCTTAGTGACACAAACGGTACATTTATTAATGGCGATCGCACTGATAAAACCGTGTTACAGGAAGGCGATGTAATAACGGTTGGTAACAGTAAGTTGATATACCATGTTGACACCACAGCACCGGGTGTAGATGAAGAAGATTTCGAGAAAACAATGATACTTAAGCCTGGGCAGATTGCACGTAACGTCGCAACAGAATCTCAGGCAAAGGCGATGCAGGATGCCGAGGATACTGCCGCAATTAAAGCCATAGAGCCTGAGCCAGAGAGCCGAGTAGCTGTACTTAAAGTACTCTCTGGGCCGGCAGCAGGTAAAGAAGTTAAGGTTAATCGTTCAATGGTGACACTGGGTCGCCCCGGTGTGCAGGTAGTGGTCGTGTCACGTCGCAAGAAAGGTTATTTTATCTCCTTTATTTCTGGCGCCAGTGGTAGCGGAAATCCCCCTGCTGTAAACGGCAGGAAACTGAGATCACAGTCTACACCATTGGTGAATGGGGATGTGATTAGCCTCGCAGGTGTGGAAATCGAATTCGTGCTCTGATTGTCCCGCGGTAGACTGATTATCAGAAATTAGAGGGTCGGGTGTACAATTACCGGTTCTTTTTTTGAAAACCGCCAGTCATGCTATACCCAGAATCCTTTGATGTCATTGTTATCGGTGCCGGTCATGCCGGCACTGAGGCCGCCCTTGCCTCTGCACGTATGGGTGTCCGGGTGCTGCTGCTGACGCATAATATAGAGACCATCGGCCAGATGTCCTGTAACCCGGCGATAGGTGGTATCGGTAAGGGCCATCTGGTTAAGGAAATCGATGCGCTGGGTGGTGCTATGGCGCGTGCTGCTGACCTGTCAGGTATCCAGTTTAGAATACTTAACTCCCGCAAGGGCCCCGCCGTACGAGCCACCCGAGCACAGGCTGATCGGGTGCTCTACAAAGCAGCAATCCGGCAGATGCTTGAATCTCAACCCGGTCTGTCGATTTTTCAGCAGGAGGTTACTGATCTGCTTATCGATCAGGAAAAGGTGACAGGTGTGGTGACGCGCATGGGGCTGGTATTTCGTGCTCCCAGTGTAGTGATCACTAGTGGTACCTTTCTTGGTGGCGTGATCCATATTGGACAAACCAGTCACGCGGGTGGTCGTGCTGGTGATGCACCGTCGAATGCACTGGCGAAACGTCTGCGCAATTTGCCTTTCCGTATCGAGCGCTTAAAAACAGGCACTCCACCACGTATTGACCGTTCAAGCATCGACTTTTCTGTCATGCAGAAGCAGCCGGGTGATGATCCTGTGCCGGTCTTTTCCTACATGGGTAATCGAGACCTGCATCCTGCACAGGTTCCCTGTCATATCACTTACACCAATACACATACACATGAGCTAATCCGTGAAGGTTTGCATCGATCGCCTCTGTATAGTGGGGATATTTCAGGGATAGGACCGCGTTATTGCCCTTCTATCGAAGACAAGGTTGTACGGTTTGCTGAACGTGACAGCCATCAGATTTTTGTCGAACCGGAAGGTCTGGAGCTGAACGAAGTTTACCCAAATGGCATTTCGACCAGCTTGCCGTTTGATATACAATTGGCGCTGGTACGCTCAATCAAAGGCTTTGAGCAGGCGTTTATTACACGCCCTGGTTATGCCATCGAATACGATTATCTGGATCCGCGAGACCTTTATCCCTGGCTGGAAACAAAATATGTAGCCGGCCTGTTCTTTGCCGGGCAGATTAACGGTACCACCGGCTATGAAGAGGCAGCAGCCCAGGGCCTGCTGGCGGGCATAGATGCTGTGCGTCGTATGCGCGACGAGGAACCCTGGTATCCGGCTCGTGATGAGGCCTATATCGGTGTAATGATAGACGATCTTGTGACCTGTGGTACCAGCGAACCTTATCGCATGTTCACTTCCCGTGCCGAGTATCGATTGTTGTTACGCGAGGATAATGCAGATTTGCGGCTGACAGAAAAAGGCCGTGAGCTAGGTCTGGTGGAGGATCATCGTTGGCGAAAATTCAGCGAGAAACGGCAGGCCATCATTGATGAGCAGGCCCGCCTGGCCGCAATCTGGCTCAGGCCGGGAGCCATCGATCCAGGAGTCGTGGAAGCGATATTGGGACGGCCCCTGGTTCACGAAGTGAATCTGCTGGATCTGCTCAAACGTCCAGAAGTAGATTATCGCCGCCTGATGAAGCTACCGGGTGCGGGCAAGCCCGTGGATGATGATACTGTCAGTGCTCAGGTAGAGGTTCAGGCCCGGTATGCGGGCTATATCCTACGCCAGCAGGCAGAGGTTGAGAAGCATCGTCAGCATGAAGAAATGCGCCTGCCAGCAGGTATCGAATATGACAAAGTTCATGGGCTGTCGACGGAGGTAAGTTCGAAGTTGAATGAATATAAGCCGACTACACTCGGCCAGGCATCGCGCATATCCGGTATTACACCCGCCGCTATTTCGTTATTACTGGTACATATGAAATCTAAATCAGCCTGATGGGAAAAGCAGGAGACCTAAAAGCTTTGCTGGCGGAAGGGGTGGCAGGAATTGGGATTGAAATTGATGATCAAGGTCGGCGTGCAATATTGGGTTATCTTTCACTGCTGAAGCGCTGGAACCGGGTCTATAACCTGGCTACGGTAAAGAGTGATACCGATTTTGTCACACGACACTTACTGGACAGTTTGTCCGTAGTGCCCTATCTGCATGGCAAGAAAATTATCGATATCGGCAGTGGCGCAGGGCTGCCTGGGATACCCATTGCCCTTGCATGTCCAGATTTAGAGCTAACATTACTGGACAGCAATGCTAAACGTTGTCGCTTTCTTCGACAGGTACAGGCACAATTAAAACTGCAGAATGTAAGCGTCGTGCAACGGCGTGCTGAGGAATTTCACCCACATGAAAAGTTTGATAGTCTGCTCAGCCGGGCACTTAGCCGCTTATCGTCTTTTGTTGCGTGTTCAGGCCATCTACTTGCCGATGACGGGCAGTGGCTTGCAATGAAAGGGCAGTGGCCTGGTGAAGAGTCAGTGGGAATGGAGGCTGGTTTCAGGGTTGAAGAGGTAATCAAACTAAAGGTACCGGGTTTGCCAGAGCAGCGGCATCTGGTTATCTGTAAAAAAGCACATAAATGAAATGGCTAAAGTCTTATCTATAACAAATCAGAAAGGTGGCGTAGGAAAAACCACTACTGCGATCAACATGGCGGCTTCACTTTCGCGCATGAAGCAAAAGATACTGTTGATCGATATTGACCCACAGGGTAATGCTTCTGCTGGCAGCGGCGTTGACCGGGATAGTCAGGAAGTAACCGCGTACGAAGTATTAATGCACGCTGCTCCGATACAGGAAGCCATCGTCGCTACAAATGCATCTTACGATGTGGTTGCATCCAATCGCGAGCTTTCAGGTGCATTAATTGAACTGGTGGATGAAGAGCATAGAGAATTCCGGCTGCGGGTAGCCTTGCAAACCCTGCGTGAGGAATATGATTTCGTACTGATAGACTGCCCGCCCTCGTTAGATTTGTTGACAGTTAATGCGCTGGTGGCATCAGATGCCGTTGTTATCCCAATGCAATGTGAATACTTTGCGCTGGAAGGGCTAACTGAACTGGTTAATACAATACGTAAAATAAGGGCCGCTTTTAACCCCGATCTGAATATAGAAGGTTTACTGCGAACCATGTTTGACAGCCGGAATTCCCTGTCAAGAGAGGTATCGTCACAACTGGAAGAATATTTTGGCGACAAGGTTTACCACACAATTATTCCACGTAATATCCGCCTGGCAGAAGCACCGAGTTACGGTAAGCCTGTGCTCGAATATGATAAACGATCCAAAGGTGCGAGGGCCTATCTGGCACTGGCGGGTGAAGTCATGGGAAGGGAATCAAATAAATGAATACAAAAAAAAGTAGATTGGGTCGTGGGCTTGGTGCCCTGTTAGGTGATAGCGGCGCTTCAGTAGATGATGTTTTACCTGACAAATTACAGCAGTTGCCGGTGGAATTACTGCTACGAGGTCAGTTTCAGCCTCGCCGCCACATGGATCAGGATGCGCTGGATGAGCTTGCGAACTCGATTGCCATGCAGGGGGTGTTGCAGCCTATAGTTGCGCGCAAACTGGCCAGCGGGGATTATGAAATTATTGCCGGCGAGCGCCGCTGGCGGGCGGCACAGCAGGCCGGCCTTAGTCGTGTGCCCGTTGTGGTGCGTGAACTGTCTGATGAAGAGGCTATAGTCATCGGTCTGATCGAAAACTTACAGCGCGAAGACCTGAATCCAATTGAAGAGGCCAGGGGGATGCAGCGTCTGATAGAGGAATTCACCATGACTCACCAGCAGGTAGCGGACAGTGTCAGTCGTTCTCGTGCTGCAGTGAGCAATCTGTTGCGTCTGCTTTCTCTGCAATCCGAAGTAAGCTCCCTTCTGGAGCAGGGGCAGCTGGATATGGGGCATGCCCGTGCACTGCTTTCTCTTGAGGAGGGTTCCCAGCACAAGGCTGCTCTGCAGATTGTTAAAGGCGGCATGAGTGTTCGACAGGCCGAGCAGCTGGTTCGTAGATTACAGGAAGATCGCAGCGGCCTTGCCAGTAAAGCAAAGGTAAAGGACCCGGATGTCAGACATCTGGAGGAAACTTTGTCAGAAAAACTGGGAACACACGTGGAAATCAAGCTTGGTAGTCGAGGTAAAGGCAGGCTGATTATCGCGTTTCATGGCAATGATGTGCTGCAGGGAATCCTTGAGAAAATACATTGACGTGGTGCTGGTTAATTGTTGATATGGCGCCCGGCCAGATCCCCTTATTGAGCAATCTGATGTTGACCCAAAAGGGGCTTATCACTATACTACGCGCCTCTCGGCAAAGGCTATTTTGATGGTGTAAAGCTAAAAATGCTGTTGGGTTGATCGTGATTTGTTAGATGAGCACTACCAATCAAAGACCATTCAGCATTATTGGCTGGCAGGCCGCTCTGGCATTGGCTACACCTATTGCTTTGTTACCTGTTTTTGATCTGGTAACGGCATATTCGGCACTTACCGGCGGCATGATATCAGTGGTTGCCAATACCTTTTTCGCACTAAGGCTTTTCAGCAATAAAGGCAGCTGGCAGATAGACCAACTCGCCGCCATAACCTACCGGGGTGTAATAGGTAAGTTGTTCCTGACCGTCACCCTGTTTTTGCTGGTTGTGGTGTTAGTGGAACCACTGAATGCGGCGGCACTGTTCGCCGCGTATTTGTGGATACAGATATCTCCCGCATTGATTGCAGGTGTACTGAATAAAACCTGATTTGGTTTTTAATCAGGTTTACGCGTAATTTTTTATAATTTTTTAGTGTAAGGGCTGGTATGGCAGGCGATACATTAACGTCTTCTGAATATATAAAGCATCATCTTACGAATCTGACCTATGGCCAGCATTCGGATGGCAGTTGGGGGCTGGCGCACACTGCGGAGGAAGCCAAAGAGATGGGTTTCTGGGCCTTTCATGTTGATACACTGGCTTTCTCCATTCTGCTCGGTGCATTATTTCTTATTATTTTTGCCAAGGCGGCTAAATATGCAACATCCGGCGTGCCGGGTGGGCTGCAGAACTTCGTTGAGTGGGTCATTGAGTTTATTGACGATAATGTTAAAAGTTCGTTTACCGGCAAGAATAATTTTATCGGATCCCTGGGATTGACCGTTTTCGTCTGGATCCTGCTGATGAACACTATGGATCTGGTGCCAGTCGATTTTTTACCTGAGCTGGCCAAACTGTTAGGTGTAAATAACCTCAAAGTTGTACCAACCACGGATCCCAATGCCACGATGGGCATGGCACTGTCTGTCTTCGGCTTGACACTTTTTTACAGTTTCAAAATCAAAAAACCGGGTGGCTTTTTTGCAGAGCTGGCCTTTCACCCATTCCCGAAATATCTCTTTCCGGTCAATTTGCTGTTGGAAGGCGTTAGCCTGATTGCCAAACCAATATCACTGGGTTTACGGCTGTTCGGCAATATGTATGCCGGTGAAATGATCTTTATTCTAATCGCTCTGTTGCCATGGTATATACAGTGGTCATTGTCTCTCCCGTGGGCAATATTCCACATCCTGATCGTGGTACTGCAGGCATTTATTTTCATGGTGTTGACCATCGTTTATATGGATATGGCCTACACGGTGGATGAACATTAATTAGTACGATAACCTAAGGAACCTCTGATTAATTCATGAACTCGTATCTTATGCCTAAAATATCCAGCTTTTTCGTTGGAAACCTTCGCAATAGCCAGCTATCGCAATAGCCAGCTATTACGTGCGATTTCCGCCTCAAATCTGAATATTTTAGATCGTAATCTACTTCGTCCAGAATTAATCAGAGGTTCCTAACATTTAACTCATAGAGAGAAATACAATGGAAGAAGCCAAAGCACTGTTATTTATCGCAGGCGCAATTTTGATGGGTCTTGGGGCCCTAGGTGCCGCTATCGGTATTGGATCACTCGGTGGTAAATACCTCGAGGGCGCTGCTCGCCAGCCTGAATTGATACCCTTACTTCGTACCCAATTTTTTATTGTAATGGGTCTGGTCGACGCGGTGCCTATGATCGCTGTTGGTATCGCCTTCTACATCCTGTTTGCCGTCGCTTAAGCAGTGCCTGGCATTAAACCCGGAAACCTGGAGATGCTGTCGTGAACATTAATGCGACATTACTAGGGCAGGCTATTGCCTTTGCGTTGTTCGTTATCTTCTGCCAGAAATACATCTGGCCGCCTATCATCGGTGCTTTGCGTGAGCGACAGAAAAATATCGCAGATGGCCTGGCAGCGGCTACACGTGCTGAGGGAGATCTTGAACTGGCCCAAAAGAATGCAACGGCCAAGATAAAGGAAGCGAAAAATCAGGCTTCTGAACTGCTGGCACAGGCAAACAAGCGTGCAGGCGGTATTGTTGATGAGGCGAAGGATCAGGCCAATGAAGAGCGGGCAAGGATACTTGCCAGTGCTCAGGCCGGGATAGAACAGGAAATAAATCGTGCGCGTGAAGAGCTGCGCACTTCTGTTGCCAGGCTGGCTGTAGAAGGCGCCAGCATAATTCTGAAAAAAGAAGTCGATGAGAAGGCGCATGCCGAGATACTCGACGATCTGGCTGGCCAGCTCTAGTGTTCCTTCAACCTGATAATGACGGGTTCAGCGTCCCTGCGGTGTTTCGCAGCAAGGCGCAGTGCGAAGGTAATGGTTATTCCCTTGGCAAGTGCTGGAGCACTAGTGGCTGAACGCAAGACATTAGCAAGACCCTACGCTGAAGCCGTGTTTCGGTTGGCCAGCGAGGCTTCATCGCTACAGCGCTGGGGTGATATGCTGAGCTATTTTGCGGTAGCGGTAGCCGATAAAAACCTGGCATTTGTGCTCGGTGATCCGAGCGTAACAGGTGAACAAATCGATGTATTACTGGCTTCGCTACTGGAAGATATTAGTGACCAGGAGCGGGCACTGATCAGCATGCTGCGCGAGAATGGCAAGTTGCAGTTGTTACCAGAAATTGCGGCCCTGTTTAATGCGTTGTGGGCCAATGCCGAAGGTACGGTAGATGCCAGCGTGGTGTCTGCATTCGTTTTGGACGAGGCGCAGATCAGCAAGTTGGCAAAAATGTTAAAAAAAGAACTCGATCGCAATGTCAATATCAAGGCATCTGTCGATCCATCCATTATTGGTGGTGTGATTATTCGCGCCGGTGACACGGTCATTGATGGCTCTGTCGCAGGCAGTTTACGAGATCTCACTTCTTACCTAACACGTTAACGGGAAAGGCATTATGCAGCTTAATCCATCTGAAATCTCAGAGCTGATCAAGAAGAGACTGGAAAATTTTGATACTAAGGTTGAGGCGCGTACCGAAGGGACGATCGTCAGTGTTACCGACGGTATCGTCAGGGTACATGGACTGAGTGATGTTATGCTTGGCGAGATGCTGGAATTTCCGGGTGATGTCCATGGCCTGGCGATGAATCTGGAAAGAGATTCGGTCGGTACTGTGATCATGGGCGCTTATGAGCATCTTAAGGAAGGCGACAGTGTAAAATGCACCGGTCGTATTCTTGAAGTTCCTGTCGGAGAATCACTGATTGGTCGTGTTGTCGATACGCTGGGGAACCCGATTGACGGCAAGGGCGAGATCAAGGCAGAAGGTCATGAACCACTGGAGAAGGTGGCGCCCGGTGTCATCTCTCGTCAATCTGTTAGTCAGCCGGTACAGACGGGGCTCAAATCCGTTGACTCAATGGTGCCCATTGGACGCGGTCAGCGTGAACTCATTATTGGTGACCGACAAACCGGTAAAACAGCCGTTGCGATTGATACCATTATCAACCAAAAAGGCACAGGGGTGACCTGTATCTATGTCGCCATTGGCCAGAAGGCCTCTTCAGTCGCCAGTGTTGTGCGCAAACTGGAAGAGTTTGGCGCCATGGAGCACACCATTGTTGTGAATGCCGGTGCTGCTGAATCAGCTGCCATGCAGTACCTTGCGCCTTACGCCGGTTGTACCATGGGGGAGTATTTCCGTGACAAAGGTGAAGACGCGCTGATCGTTTATGATGATTTGACCAAACAGGCCTGGGCCTATCGTCAGGTATCATTGCTGCTGCGCCGTCCTCCCGGTCGTGAAGCCTATCCGGGTGATGTGTTTTATCTGCATTCACGCCTGCTGGAAAGAGCGGCACGGCTGAATGCTGAATATGTGGAAGAGATCACTGACGGCAAGGTAAAAGGCAAGACGGGTTCGTTGACCGCACTGCCGATTATCGAAACACAGGCCGGTGACGTGTCAGCCTTCGTGCCGACGAACGTAATTTCTATTACGGATGGTCAGATATTTCTCGAGACTGATCTGTTCAATGCCGGCATACGTCCTGCTATTAATGCGGGTCTGTCAGTATCCCGTGTAGGCGGTGCCGCACAGCAGAAAATTATTAAGAAACTGGGTGGTGGTGTGCGTCTTGCACTGGCTCAGTACCGTGAACTGGCCGCATTCGCCCAGTTTGCTTCAGACCTTGATGAAGCCACGCAAAATCAGATAGCACTGGGGCAGCGTATTACTGAATTGATGAAGCAGCCGCAGTATTCACCCTTGACAGTTGCCCATCTTGCCTCCTCATTGTTTGCGGCCAATGAAGGTTATCTAAACGATATCGAGCCGGCAAAAGTGCGTGATTTTGAAGATGCTCTGCATGCGTATATGAATGCCAATCAGGTGGATCTTATGTCAACGATCAATGAAACGGGTGATTATAACGACGATATAGAAGGCCGCCTACGTGCTGCGCTGGATGAATTTAAAGCCAACCACACCTGGTAGTCCCAGCTAGCGACCAACTAACCCGGTAAAAACTATGGCAATTGGCAAGCAAATCAAGACCCAGATCAAGAGTCTGCAGAGTACGCAGAAGATTACTCGCGCCATGGAGATGGTTGCTGCAAGTAAGATGCGTCTGGCACAAAGCAGGATGCTGTCTGCACGCCCTTATGCAGAAAAGATCCGTGATGTGGCAGGCCATTTACACCATGCCCATCCTGAATACCGTCATCCGTTTCTTCTGGAACGTGATGAGGTGAAGCGTGTTGGTTATATCATTGTATCTACCGATCGCGGACTTTGTGGTGGCCTGAATACAAATATGCTGAAAGCTGCTGTCGCTGACATGAAGCAATGGCATGAAAAAGGGGCAGAGGTTGAATTCTGTTCTATCGGCAGTAAGGCACAGGGTTTCATGAAGCGTTTTGGTTTTAAAATGGTCTCCAGTGCCACGCATCTGGGTGATGCGCCGCAGATCAGTCAGTTGATCGGCGTAGTCAAAGTGATGCTTGATGCCTACAACGATGGCAGCCTCGATCGAGTGATGCTGGTGTATAACAAATTTGTTAATACCATGTCACAAACACCGACCGTTTCGCAGTTGTTACCGTTGCAGGCAGAAGATTCAAAAGACTATGAGCACCATTGGGACTATATCTATGAGCCCGAGGCCAAGCCCGTGCTTGATGCCCTGTTGACCCGATTCATTGAAACCCAGGTCTATCAGGGTGTGGTGGAGAATATTGCCAGTGAGCAATCAGCGCGTATGGTGGCGATGAAAGCGGCCTCTGATAATGCCGGTGACATGATTGATGATCTGCAGTTGGTGTACAACAAAGCCCGACAGGCGGCGATTACACAGGAATTGTCTGAGATAGTAAGTGGTGCGGCGGCACTTGAATAGGTGGCGATCTGCGGCAGTTTAGAGCGTAATCGTGATGTTTGACAGGAAGTTTTTTAAGTAAATAGTTTAATTCTGAGGAACCGGTAAATGAGTTCTGGAAAAGTTATACAAATAATTGGTGCAGTAGTTGATGTTGAGTTCCCTGCTGGGTCAATTCCGAAAATCTATAATGCCCTGCTTGTTGATGAGAAAGGTCTGACATTGGAGGTACAGCAGCAAATTGGTGATGGTGTTGTACGTTGCATCGCCATGGGTAGCTCTGACGGTCTGCGCCGAAATTTAGCCGTTACCGATACAGGGGCACCCATCACTGTACCGGTTGGTAAAGAAACTCTCGGGCGTATCATGGATGTGTTGGGTAAAACGATTGATAATAAAGGTGATATTGGAGCAGAAAAATCAATGCCAATACACCGCGAACCACCAAGCTATGCCGAGCAGGCAGCCAGTGATGAGCTGCTGGAAACAGGCATCAAGGTAATTGATTTAATTTGTCCCTTTGCAAAAGGCGGTAAGGTAGGTCTGTTCGGTGGTGCCGGTGTGGGCAAGACCGTAAATATGATGGAACTGATCCGTAATATTGCTATCGAGCATAGCGGTTATTCCGTATTTGCCGGGGTCGGTGAGCGTACCCGTGAAGGGAATGACTTCTACCATGAAATGACCGAGTCGAATGTCATCGATAAAGTGGCGCTGGTCTACGGACAGATGAACGAACCACCGGGTAACCGTCTGCGAGTGGCATTGACCGGCTTGACCATAGCGGAGAATTTTCGCGATGAAGGAAATGATGTTCTGCTGTTTATCGATAACATCTATCGTTACACATTGGCCGGGACGGAAGTGTCTGCGCTGCTGGGGCGTATGCCATCAGCGGTGGGCTACCAGCCGACTCTGGCTGAGGAAATGGGGCGTTTGCAGGAGCGTATTACGTCTACTAAAACCGGTTCCATTACCTCAATTCAGGCTGTATATGTACCCGCTGATGACTTAACAGATCCGTCACCGGCAACGACATTTTCACATCTTGACGCCACCGTTGTATTGTCTCGTCAGGTTGCGGAGCTCGGTATCTATCCCGCGGTAGACCCACTGGATTCTACTTCACGTCAGCTTGACCCGAACGTCATTGGTGAGGAACACTACAAAGTGGCTCGTGATGTGCAAGCTACGTTGCAGCGCTATAAAGAATTACAGGATATCATTGCGATTCTGGGTATGGACGAGCTGTCAGAAGAGGATAAGCTGACGGTAACCCGTGCCAGGAAGATTCAGCGCTTCCTGTCTCAGCCTTTTTTCGTTGCCGAAGTGTTTACCGGCACAGAAGGAAAATATGTATCACTGAAAGATACCATTAAAGGTTTTCGTGCCATTGTCGACGGTGAGTACGATGGCCTTCCAGAGCAGGCCTTCTATATGGTTGGCTCTATCGATGAGGCAGTTGAACGGGCCAAAACTCTCTAGGTTTCAAGGAATCAGGCTATGGCTATGACTATGCATCTAAATATCGTCAGTGCAGAAGAGGAAATTTTCTCTGGTACTGTTGAATCGGTCTTTGTTCCATTGCAAAGTGGAGAGGTGGGTATCTACCCACGCCATACGCCATTGATCGGTGAGATTAAACCTGGAGAAGTTGTTGTTCGTTCTGACAAAGGCGAGAATGAGCAACATTTCTTCGTGTCCGGTGGTATCCTCGAAGTGCAGCCGCATGTCGTCACGGTGCTTAGCGATACGGCTATTCGAGCTAAAGACCTTGATGAGTCTGTTGCGCTAGAGGCCAGGCGTCAGGCTGAAGAGGCCATGCAGGGCCAGAAAGCAGATATGGATTTTGCCCACGCACAGGCCGAGCTGGCTGAAGCCGTTGCTCAATTGAATATAATTCGTAAACTGCGCAAGAAAAAATAAACCACTAAACAATAAAGATCGGATCAGAAAATGTCAGACAAGATCGTCCAGGGGATGGTGGTCGCAATCAACTATTCATTGAAAGATGAAAATGGCAATCTCTTTGAGCACCGAGATATCCCTGTCAGCTACCTTCATGGTTCAGGTGCAGAACTGTTCCCAAAAATAGAGCAGTCATTGGCTGGAAAAAGTGTTGGTGATCAAATCAACATCAGCCTGAGTCCGGATGAAAGCTTTGGCCATCACGATCCTTCCCTGGTTTTTACTGATGCCCTGTTTAATGTGCCGGAAGAGTTCCGGCGTATCGGTGCTGAAATCGAGGCAGAGAGTAAAAAGGGCGACTCCCGTTTGTTCTATGTAACAAAAATTGAAAACGGCACTTTGACGGCTGACGGTAATCATCCTCTGGCGGGACAGACTGTTAATTTTATCGTGACGGTAGTCTCAATTCGCCAGGCTAACGATGAAGAAATGCGGCGTGGGGTTCCGGATATGGATCCGTCCATGCAGTTGTTTCAGTGATTTTTGTGCTGGTGCACGGCTGACCCACAGGATCAGGAATCCTTCCCTAATTTACGTTATAGTAATAAAAGATAAATCTGATTCCCAGAGGGAACACCCGTATGCTCGAAGTCATCATTCTTGCCGCCGGTAAAGGTACACGTATGGTATCGAACCTGCCAAAAGTTCTGCATGAAATCGCAGGTAAACCCCTATTGCAGCATGTGCTGGATACCTGCGAAGGGCTGGGAGTGGATCGCTTGCATGTAGTCTATGGCTACGGCGGTGATTCACTGCCTGAAAAGATTAATAATACTGAAATTAACTGGGTGCTTCAGTCAGAGCAGAAAGGGACAGGGCACGCAGTAGATATTGCGATGTCGCATGTAAATGATGACTCAACCGTACTCATACTGTACGGTGACGTCCCCTTGATTTCAAAGGAATCATTAAATGAACTGATGCGAGTTGCCGCGGAAAAGTCTGTTGGTTTAATGACGGCACGCTTAGAGAATCCAGGGTCATACGGTCGCATACAGCGCGATAATAATATGTATTTTCAGTCGATTGTTGAACATAGGGATGCGACAGCAGAACAGCAAAAAATTAACGAGATTAATACAGGGGTCTTTGCTGCACCTGCCAGAAAGCTTAAATTATGGGTCTCTAAACTGGGTTGTGAGAATACACAGGGTGAGTACTACCTGACAGATATCTTTGCCATGGCTGTTGCGGAGGGTGTTAGTGTCGAGACATGTCAGCCATTCGATAATTCAGAAATACTGGGGATCAATGACCGGCAGGATCTTTCTTTCGTTGAACGGATATATCAGAAAAAACAGGCAGAGCATCACCTGTTGGCAGGCCTGACCATCAGCGATCCGGCACGCTTTGATGTCCGCGGTAATTTGGTGCATGGAAAAGACTGTTTCGTTGATATCAATGTTATTTTTGAAGGTGATGTTGTGCTGGGTGACCGTGTAAGTATTGGGTCAAACTGCCTTATTAAGAATATGTGGATTGGTGATGACGTGGAGATTCGTGCTAACAGTATACTGGAAGATTCAAGTATTGGTGAACTGGCTACCGTTGGGCCATATTCCCGTGTACGTCCAGAATCTGAAATCGCTGCGCTTGCCCATATAGGGAATTTCGTTGAAATAAAAAAGAGCAGGGTTGGTTCCGGCAGTAAAGTTAATCACCTTTCTTATATTGGTGATAGCGAGATTGGTGCTGATGTGAATATAGGTGCGGGGGTCATTACCTGTAATTATGATGGGGCTAATAAGTATAAAACAATTATTGGTGACAAGGTCTTTATCGGATCGGACAGTCAACTGGTTGCTCCTGTTGAAATAGGCAAAGGTGCTACTATCGGGGCTGGGTCTACAATTACTAAAGATGTGCCAGCCGGTGAGCTTACACTCAGTCGCTCGGCTCAACAGACAAAAAAAGGCTGGCAACGTCCAGTTAAAAAGAAGCCTGAGGAAGACTGAGTTATGTGCGGAATCATAGCAGGTGTTTCAGGTCATGATGTCACCGGAACACTGCTCGAAGGACTGAAACGGCTGGAATACCGTGGTTATGACTCAGCAGGTTTGGCGCTAATTGATGAACAGGGAGAGATCCTTCGTAAGCGCTCTACCGGGCGTGTCAAGGCCCTGCAGGACGAAGTCACCAGTGATGTCAGGGTGCGAGGCAATATTGGAATTGCACATACGCGTTGGGCGACACATGGCAAACCAACTAAACAAAATGCCCATCCGCATATCTGTAATGAAACCGTTGCCCTGGTACATAACGGCATTATTGAAAACCATGAGGCTCTACGGGCCTCTCAGGAAAAAATGGGTTATCGATTTACTTCTAATACCGATACCGAGGTGATCGTCCATCAGGTACACAGTAATCTTGAGCATTCAGCTGATCTGTTCAGTGCCCTGCAACAGACGATTAAAGAACTGGAAGGGGCCTATTCGCTTGCTGTGATCAGTAATCTGGAGCCTGATTGCCTGGTGGTGGCCCGCCAGGGCAGTCCTTTGGTAATCGGACTGTGTGAGGGTGAAAACTTCATCGCCTCTGATGTCGCGGCACTGTTAACAAAAACCCGTGAGTTTATTTTCCTTGAGGACGGTGATGTTGCCTGCATTACAGCCGATAATGTACGGATTGTGGATACCAACGGTAAACAGGTTGACCGGCAAGTGCACCATAGTCGGTTGAACTCTGATTCTGTTGAGCTGGGTGAATACCGTCACTACATGCTGAAAGAAATCTACGAACAGCCCACAGCCGCCGCTGACACACTGGAAGGCCGCTTATCAGGTAATCGTTTACTTGCCGCAACTTTCGGTCATGAAGCCGATGAGATTTTTGATTCCATTACCAGCGTACAAATTATTGCCTGTGGCACCAGTTATCATGCAGGACTGGTGGCCCGGCACTGGCTGGAAGAGTTTGCTGGTGTGGCGACATCAGTGGAAGTGGCAAGTGAGTTTCGTTATCGCTCTCATGTCGTACCGGAAAACTGCCTGGTGATAAGTATTTCACAATCAGGCGAAACTGCCGATACGCTTGCAGCATTAAAATATGCTAAGGAAATTGGTTTCCAGCATTCCCTGTGCATATGTAATGTTGCAGAAAGTTCACTGACCCGTGAATCGGACATGGTGTTATTAACACACGCTGGCCCTGAGATTGGTGTGGCATCAACCAAGGCATTTACCACCCAGCTGATTGCGTTAATGCAGGTAGTTATTGCACTGGGGCAGCGCAATTCGATGACCCATGAGCAGGAGGAGAGGATAGTCAGGGAATTGAGGAGCCTCCCCGTGAAAATAGCTGAGGCACTTGAACTGGATACAGAAATTACTGTAATTGCTGAAAAGTTTGCTCACAAGAAACATGCCCTGTTCCTCGGTAGGGGGACACATTTTCCTATCGCAATGGAAGGTGCATTGAAGCTTAAAGAAATCTCCTATATTCATGCAGAGGCCTATCCGGCTGGGGAGCTTAAGCACGGACCGTTGGCACTGATAGATAACGAGGTACCTGTTATCGCCGTCGCACCAAATAATGAATTATTACAAAAATTGAAATCGAATATTCAGGAAGTCAGGGCAAGAGGTGGTGAGTTGATCGTTTTTGCCGATCCCGCCACAGGCTTCAAGGAAAAGGACGGCCTTACTGTTATAGAAGTTGCACCCGTTGACGATATTATTGCGCCGATAATATTCACCATTCCGTTGCAGCTGCTTGCCTATCGTGTGGCCTTAATAAAGGGGACAGATGTTGACAAGCCACGCAACCTGGCAAAATCAGTGACAGTAGAGTAAGAAACAGCCTTTCCCGCCTAGGGTTGATTGCGGATACTGGTTAATTTTTCCAGATATTCAGCCCCCCATTCCTGAAGTGCCCTAAGCGATGGGGCGAGTGTTAGCCCAAATTCTGTTATGGAGTATTCAACCTTGGGAGGAACTTCTGCAAAAATTTTTCTATGTATAATTTGATCGGCTTCCAGTTCCCGCAGTTGTTTTGTTAGCATTCTTTGCGTAACACCGGGAAGCAGACGTTTCAACTCATTGAAACGTTTAGTGCCACCTTGCAGGTGATAAAGAATGTGTGCTTTCCACTTCCCTCCAATGACCTCTGTCGCGGCTTGAATGGGGCAAATAAAACTGCAGCCTGCGTTGTTTCCATCTTTCATAATCTTGTTCATACCTGTAAGTGGTATACAGATTGATACTATATCACATTTATGTGCGTACTTACGATCCAGTAAGTTATAGTATATCCTTCTGTCTTCTTTAAAGCTTGAATAGAGGAAGAAAAATATGAAAACGGAAGACGCAATTAGGAAACGACGGGCAATTAAGCATTTTGACCCTAACCATCAAATACAGGAAGAAGACGTAACGACATTGCTTTCACTGGCTGTTTTGTCTCCGACGGCCTTTAATATTCAGAACTGGCGCTTTGTTGTTGTGCGTGAGCCCGAGCTAAGACAAAAAATACGTGCTGTCTCCTGGGATCAGGCGCAGGTGACGGATGCTTCCCTGTTTATCGTTCTTTGTGCTGACTTAAAGGCCTGGGAAAAACAGCCCCTTCGTTATTGGAAAAATACAGATAAAGATATTCAGGATTTCGTATTACCCGCCATCGACAGTTATTACCGTGATAAAGATCAGGTTCAGCGCGATGAGGCGATGAGATCATGCGGAATTGCTGCTCAAACGCTGATGTTGGTGGCAAAATCATTGGGATATGATTCCTGCCCAATGGACGGTTTTGACTTTGACGAAGTGGCCAAACTTATCAGGCTTCCTGACGATCATGTCATTGCAATGTTTGTTGCCATTGGTAAGGGAACCAAAGATGCATGGCCAAGGCCAGGGCAATTAGCGCTGGATGAGGTAGTAATATCAGACAGTTTTTGAGTGTC
Organism: Gammaproteobacteria bacterium; assembly: GCA_013150915.1. Taxonomy (GTDB): domain Bacteria; phylum Pseudomonadota; class Gammaproteobacteria; order BMS3Bbin11; family BMS3Bbin11; genus BMS3Bbin11. The sequence continues at coordinate 43,506 of JAADJE010000001.1, read as the reverse complement.
AGTGCAAACAATAATGTCAATACCAACAGATGCAAACTGTGCTACCGATTAGGCTGATATTCTTATCAGAATGGTGGCAACAAAATGTGCACAGAGAAATCCCGAATACCATTTTGGTGCTTCAAATAACAAACTTTTTTACGATAGAACTCATTGGCACTTGGGATTCAGGGATGAAAGGGATTGCTGTTATCAACAGGGGAAATTACGGCCTAGGTGCGGTCAGGGGCACGGCAAAAAATACTAACGTTTGCTATTTTCGTTAGTCCTCCATAATGCAAGCGAAAGGAAAGAGGAAAATGACAAAGAGATACAAAAAAATAAATGCTGAAGATCTTTACTATATGAAAGCCAGCGATATGCATCCGGCGAATACATATTTTCATTTTTCGTTTGCTAATTATCATGATCCTAATAATATAAATTTTGGAGTATTAAGAGTAATAAATGATGATAACGTAAAGCCCAACAGCGGTTTTGGTACGCATCCTCACCATAATATGGAGATCTTTAGTTATATTGTTGCCGGGAAACTTACACATCGTGACAGTGCAGGCAACCATGAAATCCTTAGTCGTGGACATGTACAGTGTATTTCAGCGGGGACGGGCGTGATGCATTCTGAGTTGAATGAGCAGGATGACTGGTGTCGTTTTCTTCAGATATGGATTTTACCAAAGGAAAAAAATCTACCTGTTAGGTATGATCTCCATAGGTTTTCTTTCGAAGACAGAAATAATAAATTGTTACAAATTATATCCGGATCAGAAAACAAAGGCCTTGCCCCACTGTATGTTTGTCAAGATATAAATGTCTATGTATCTGAATTAACAGCAGTAGATAAGAGCATATCCTTCATTTTAAATGAAGGCCGGCAGGCCTATATCTTCTGCTTTGAAGGAAGCATAGATACAAATCAATATCCCACACTAAAAGAACGTGACTCATTGAAGATATATGGTCAGGCCAATATGAAGTTTACACTTGCCTCTGATAAAGCACACTTCATCATTATTGAGATGCAGCTGGAAAAGTCAGAGTAGTTAAGTTAGAAAGTGATCCTGAAAAATCCTATTGTTGCACCCTTCGGATATTTCCTGTGATCACGAGCATCAGGGTGCGGCAAGCGCATACACTATAATCAAGCAGTTAGAGGCTGCTTCGTCATTACATTTTTCGCAACGTCGAAAAAAGTAGAGTTTTCCTATGCTGGTCCGGGTACCGATTGTAGGAACTGTCCTGTCCTCTTGCATTATTTTACCCGACACAGTGGCGTCGCTCCTAAGAGACGAGTGAGATATAATCTCTCCCAATAGAGTGTATTATAAACGAGAGTCACAAAACTGTTCCTCCCCCAACTATAAAGATAATTCATATTTTTCACTAAGCACAACATTAGATGGATGTATCACACTTACTCGATGGACTGAATGAACCGCAACGCAAGGCCGTTGCTGCAGAAGAAGGGCCATTACTGGTACTTGCCGGGGCAGGTAGTGGTAAGACACGTGTGCTGACACACCGTGTGGCCTGGCTGGTACAGGCCTATTCTTACTCACCTTTATCAATACTGGCCGTTACTTTCACCAACAAAGCGGCCAGTGAAATGCGTGGTCGAATCGAGCAGATGCTGGGTTTTCCAGTGGGTGGCATGTGGATGGGTACCTTCCATGGCCTGTCTCACAGAATGCTTCGTAGTCACTGGCGGGAGGCTGGGCTGCCGCAAAATTTTCAAATTATTGACAGCGATGATCAACTGCGCGTAGTCAAGCGTGTCATAAAAAACATGGAACTGGATGATTCATACTGGCAGCCCAAACAGGGGCAGTATTTCATAAATCATCAAAAGGAGGCAGGACGGCGGGCCGCCGATGTGCATGTTGGGCCGGATCCCCAGCAGCAGCAATGGGTGAAGGTGTACAGGGAATATGAAGTGCATTGTCAGCGGTCAGGGTTGGTAGATTTTGCCGAACTGTTATTACGCACATGGGAGATGATGCACAACAATGAAGTGTTACGTCTTCAGTACCGTGAACGTTTTCGTGCTGTGTTGGTGGATGAATTTCAGGACACCAATAGCATACAGTATCGCTGGTTAAAAGAATTTGTTGGGTCACAGTCCCATATTATGGTGGTTGGTGATGATGACCAGTCGATCTACAGCTGGCGTGGTGCACAGGTTGAGAATATCCGGAAGTTTGAAAAGGATTTTCGTGGAACCGAGATGGTGCGCCTCGAGCAGAATTATCGCTCGACCTCGACTATCCTGAATGCGGCCAATGCCGTGATCAGCCGGAATGAAGCCCGAATGGGCAAGACCCTCTGGACGGACGGTGAAGAGGGTGAAAAGATCAAGCTTTATGCCGCCTTCAATGAAGTCGATGAAGCACGTTTTACGGTCGACTGCATACGGGTATGGGTTAATGAGGGAAATTTACGTTCCGAGGTTGCCATCCTCTATCGCTCCAACGCCCAGAGCCGTAGTTTTGAAGAGGCCCTGTTCAATGCGGCGGTTCCCTATCGTGTTTATGGCGGCCCGCGTTTTTTTGAGCGATCGGAAATAAAGGATGCATTGTCCTATTTACGCCTATGTCTAAATCATGAGGATGATACCTCTTTTGAGCGCATCGTTAATGTGCCGACCCGGGGTATCGGTAACCGTACGCTGGATATTGTCAGGCAAAAGGCCAGAACATCCGGCATAACGATGTGGCAGGCAGCCACCTCACTGCTGCAGGAGGATCTACTTACTGCACGTGCCAGTAATGCCTTACGCGTGTTTCTTGAAATGATTGATGTACTCTCGGCACAGATGATGGGTCTGGTGTTGCATGAGCAGGTAGAACAGGTGCTGGCTCAGTCAGGGTTACTTGAGTTTCATGGTAATGCGAAGGGTGAAAAGGCCGAGACTCGTGTTGAAAACCTGAAAGAGCTGGTGACCGCTGCGAGAAACTATTACCGGGACGAAGAAGTGGAAATGGATCCGTTGTCAGCCTTTCTTGCGCATGCGGCACTGGAAGCTGGAGAAGGTCAGGCAGAGGCATGGGAAGATTGTGTGCAGTTGATGAGTCTACATGCTGCAAAAGGGCTGGAATTTCCGATGGTTTTTCTTTCCGGCATGGAAGAAGGCCTGTTTCCTTCTCAGCATGCGCTAAATGATCCCACACGTCTGGAAGAAGAGCGCAGGCTTTGCTATGTTGGAATGACACGCGCCATGAAACAACTTTATATTAGCTACGCCGAAGTGCGAAGATTGTATGGACGTGAAAATTACACATCACCTTCACGGTTTCTGAAAGAGATACCCGCAGAGGCATTAAAGGAGATCAGGACGCGTGGTGGCGGCTTCCAGTCAACCTGGCGCGCACAGGATGTGGATCCGTTAGCTACTGGCTTCTCACTGGGCACGAGGGTAAGGCATGATAAATTCGGTGAAGGGGTTGTCATGAATATAGAAGGAAAGGGAGAGCATACACGCGCACAGGTAAATTTTGAGTCAGCCGGGGTTAAATGGCTGGTTCTGTCTTTTGCCCGACTAACTCGTTTATGAGGGGGAGTAAAATGATTGATTTAATCTGCAGAAAAAAGAATAAAAATGGTAGTTGTCTGCTCGCATTTATTATCAAAATATTGCTGATAGTAATTGTCGCAGAATTAGTTATATATCTATATGGACTGCTGGTAGGTATGGACGCCAATATAGAAGACCTGGTGAAAAGTATTCTGCGTTTGTTGTTAGTTGCGGCAGGCATCTTTTTTATCTTTGGACGAAAAAATGGATCCCAGGAGGCGGTGGAATCTGTAGGGGATGAGCTTGATCCTGAAAATATTGAGGAAGATGTTAAAGAAGATGAACTCAAGCAATGGCCCAATATTGATCCCCTTACGCGAACATCAAACGAACGTGGCCTTACTATTAGCATACTTGAGCTAATGGCCCTGGCAGATCGCTATGGGCATAAGCTTTCCATAGGGTTGATTAAGATTGATGGTATTGACAGCCTGGAAGAAACGGATGCAGGAGATGTAATGATCAACACGGCGGGCTTAATGACAGAATCCCTGAGAATGCCGGATCGTATTGGGCGTTTTAGAGACAACATGTTTATGGCGCTGCTTCCCGAATCCGATATAGCCGGTGCCACTATTGTCGCAGACAGGCTGCGTGAGAATCTTGAAAAAGGCATGACTAATACCACTCATAGGGTCTCTGTATGGATAGGTATGACAGAATTCCATCGTGGTGAAGACCTGCAAAGTTTTCTGGATAGGGTTGAGTTGGCTGTCGCCCAGTCCGAAAAAGAGAAAAATAGCATCTGTATTAAGCCCTAACAAGGGCAGCTCGAATGATTTACAGTCATGCACCTTGAGTCCAAATTATGCTATCTCTTCGTTTCGAACCTTCGCAAAGGTTCGCTCACGTGCGATCCGAGCCTTGATATGTCATGATTTGAACCTCAATCTGACCTGTTTGTGAGTCATTCGAGTCGCCCTCAAGAGAGTAAACATGAAAAGACGTGATTTTATAAAGACATCCAGCCTGGCGGGTGCCGCACTGGGTAGTACGGTGCTAGCCGCGCCAGCTGTTCATGCGGGTTCAACGATCCAGTGGAAGATGGTCACATCCTGGCCCAAGAATTTTCCCGGACTGGGAACGGGCGCCAATTTTCTGGCAAAATTAATTGGTGAGATGAGTGGTGGCCGCTTGAAGGTCAAGGTTTATGGCGCAAAGGAACTGGTGCCTGCACTGGAAGTCTTCGATGCCGTTTATGAGGGTACCGCAGAAATGGGCCATAGCGGTGCCTATTACTGGAAAGGAAAAAGTGAGGCAACACAGTTTTTTTCTGCCGTTCCTTTTGGCTTGACGGCACAGGAAATGAATGGATGGCTTTATCATGGTGGTGGCATGGAGTTGTGGACAGAACTGTATGATCAGTTTGGTCTGGTTCCTGCTGCGACAGGCAATACCGGCGTGCAGATGGGTGGCTGGTTCAATAAGGAAATCAACAGCGTTAGCGATTTAAAAGGCCTCAAGATGCGCATCCCTGGGCTGGGTGGAGAGGTATTAAAGAGGGCCGGAGGAACACCGGTGAACCTGCCGGGCGGTGAATTATTTACAGCCCTGCAGTCGGGCACTATCGATGCAACAGAATGGGTCGGGCCATATAATGATCTGGCCTTCGGTTTTTATAAGGCAGCAAAATATTACTACTACCCTGGCTGGCACGAGCCTGGCACAACACTTGAGGCCATTATCAACAAGAAGGCATTGAAGAGCCTGCCAGCTGACTTGCAGGTGATTGTAATGAATGCCTGTCGTGTGGCAAACCAGGACATGCTGGCTGAGTACACCACACGGAATAATGATGCATTACAGACACTGGTCAATAAACATAAGGTAGATCTGAGAAAATTCCCGGATGATGTTTTATCGGAATTAAAAAAATTGTCTGATCAGGTTGTCGAAGAACTGGCTGACAGGGATCCTTTTTCAGCAAAGGTATATCAGTCATTCAAACCTTATCGCGATAAAGTCATCAGTTGGCACAAGATTTCTGAGCAGGCTTATCTTGAGGCAAGGGCTAAGGGATAAAAGAAAGTTTTACGTTCAACAGAAACACCCTTCTCTTGCAGAGTCCGCAGAGAACGCAGGGAACCCAAAAGGATCAACGCTGCTGTACAAAAAATAAAGATTTTGACCTCCCTGCGTTCTCTGCGCCCCCTGCGAGAGATATCTTTTTGGATTTCATGTTTACGAAACACATAAATCTTAAAACGTAATGCCAAAGCAAATAAAAAAACCCGGCCATGAGCCGGGTTTTTTATACGACAGATTTGAGTGATCAAATCATGACGGTTGCTGACTTAGAAGATATGAGTCAACTGTATTGAAGCACGACCGTTTACACCATCCAACTGGGCATTAGGACCTTTGCCAGATGGGAAGTTGATGGCTTCATAGTTGCGAGAGGCATAGTTAGCTGTCACGCGTGTCTTCTTGTTGAAGAAATACTGAGCGCCTACAGTCCAGGTTTTAAACTCAACTTCAAACTTGTCACCCTTGAGTCGATCATAGGTGTCATAGCGTAGGTCGAGTTCCCAGTTTGACTTGGGAATGCGATAGCCGCCCTCCAGGTACCAGCCATCCGCTTCAGCGAGCAGGCCGTTGCCTGGCTTACCTGGTTTGCCAGCACCTGGACCCATGCCAAAGCTTGGATTGGCGACACCGACCATGATCATGCCATCACCTGACATGTATTCAGTCGTTACACGATAGTTGGATTTCTTTAATTTAAAACCAATACCCCAGCGATCACGATCATAGTTCTCACTAACCCCGTCGTTATTGCCATCATAGCTACGCACGCCAGTCTGTGACCAGCCGAGGAACTTCATGCCTTCACGGAAAGGGCCTTTGCCTTTAAACACTTTTTCTGCAGAAAAATAGGCATAGATATCTTTTTTGCTATTGTTGTCCGAGAAGTTGAGGCCGTTTCCATTACCAACCATCAATGCATAGCTCAGGTCCCAGTCTTTGGCTGCACCAACCATGAAGGAATCAAAGACCTGTATGCCGACATCACGAAAGGCACCAACACCATCATCAAATCCCTGCAGGTCTGTTCCTGTTGGAATAGACTGTGGTGGAATATTTGGGGTGTATGACTGATTCGGAAAGCGTTCCAGCAACATCTGGTTAGATACATCGGTAAAGTTCACCCAGTCAAAGACGTGAATTGCCTGCAGGCCTTCTTCGGCACCCGGATATTTAAACAGACCAGTACGAATGCGTGCACCGGGAATGTGATTAAGGGTGATGCTGGCATCCGTCAACTTTGCGAAGGACCCACCTGGTTCGGTGATACCGTTATTGCCAAATTCAACCAGCACGAAGTAGTTAACATTGCTGTCCAGTGGCATGCCAGTACCACGCGCGCCGATACGGGCACGGTTAACGTTAAAGGCTGACTGAGATGACAGGTTTGGGGGGGTCAGTTTGGGGGGGATATAACCCCCGGCTTTATTGGCATCAGAATTATCATTCTGGTACTGAACCTGTACGAAACCCCAGACCTTGGCGCGTGCAGCCTGACCGGGCTTTTCTGTCCCCTGTAGCATCAGCCAGTTGGCTGCCTGTGCCTGGCCGACGGCCAGCATACCACCCGCAAGGGCGGCAGTTATGATTGCTTTTTTGAGTAATTTCATTTTTTTGTTTCTCCCTTGAAGGTGCTATGGCTTTATCAGTATGTAACCGGCATCAACCAGATCCATAATGCGGCTTACACCCGCACTAACCTTAACTGCAGTGGGGTTTATTGCTGGCGGATGGCCCAGTTTTTTACCCATGCCCCGGATTGTGTTCTTACACGCAGCAAATCTGACACCCTCACTGGAGAGTGTCGCAATGCGCCCCTTGTTAACATTTTCAGCAAATAGCAGGCGCAAACCAGGCCCAAAGGCAACAATTTCAATATCAATATTCTCAGAGCCATAAGCCTTGAGAAGATTGCTGGCGACATTGAGCACCAGTGTTTGTTTGAAAGGGTTTGGGTCAGAAATTTGCAATACGATTTTTTTTGTGGCAAATGGCTTGTCGGTCTTGATCTCGGCAGCGTGTCCAACCGAGGCCAGGCCGAAGGACAACATAGCGAGTAGCACCAATGCCCTTTTACCTAATAATTTATACATAGTTTTGTATCCTCTATTGATCCTTGTATCAATTAAATATCGATACGCAGAAGTTGAAATGTTGATATTGTAATTATTTTATATTCAGTTATACGTGATAGCTGAATCACAGCAACTCAGGAGTTAATAGGGCAATATCACAACATTTGGCCTTATAATAGTGATGCAGTGTTACCCAATTACCGTGAAGAAAGTAATACAATTACAGACTTCCCACATGGTTGTTACAGAATTAAGACGGGGAAACAGAGTATTTATTCCATTTTTAGCAACAAAAAGTGACTTTTTTACAAATTAAGGTACCTTTAAAGGGAAAATGGAATAGAACGCGACGTTTAAACGTCTAAAGCTACGTGCAGGAATGATCCCGATGGCAAAGATGAAACTGATTAAACGACTATTAAAACAAAAGGAAGTTGATACAGAGCTGGAGAGCCGCAGAGACCGCTTGTATCGTGTCGCATGGTCCTGGTGCCGTGATAGCCACCTGGCTGACGATCTGACCCAGCAGGCATTGATCAAGGCACTGCAAAATATTACCAGTTTGCGCGATCGGGAGATGCTGGATGCCTGGTTGTTCAGGATACTGTCCAATTGCTGGAAGGATCACCTGCGCGCGCAGAGGGAGACCGTCGATATCGACGATACAGAATTAATCGGTGACCGGTCACCGGAAGAGCATCATCACGAGAGTCAGATTGTTCTCCGCATCAGACAGGCCATTACGGAACTACCTGAAAAACAACGCCAGGTAGTCACGCTGGTTGACCTGGCAGAATTGACGTACAACGAGGTCAGCGAGGCATTGGAAATTCCAATTGGAACGGTAATGAGCCGTTTATGCAGAGCCAGACAAACATTGCGCTCCAGTCTTGGCGAGCTCAATCAATCCCATGGAAAGACTGAGGGCAGGCTCAGGAGGGTAAAATGACAAATACAAATGACATATCAAACGAGCTTTTGAACGCCTATTTGGACAATGAACTGGATAGCGATGAACGTGGTGAAATTATGGCTGCACTGGAGGCTGATACAGCACTGGCGAAGCGGCTTTGTGAATTACGCAGTACAAAGGAACTGACACGGTTTGCTTACAATGTCCCACCATCCAGTAGACAGGTAAGATCGCGCCAGAAATTTGGCAAACAGTACGCGGCCATGGCCGTAGCTGCCACACTGTTACTGACAGTTGGCACCGCTGTTGGCTGGTTTGCACATGACAGGATAGATGTAAGCCTTGTACGGGGAGGCGAGCAGCAGTTACTCTCTGACAAGGTGATAGCCAGCCTGCCTCTAGAGGCAGAAGAGAAGAGAGTTATACTGCATGTAGATTCTGCAGAACCAGACAGATTGACTGCTGCCCTGGACTCGGCTGAAGACCTGCTGCTTGCTGCGGCTACCGGTGGGTACCCATTTGAACTGGAAATTATCACCAATGGTGGGGGGCTGAATTTGATCAGGGTGGATAAGACTGTTTACGCGGATCGGATCAAAAGGCTTTCTAAAGAATATGATAATTTCTCAATTCTTGCCTGCAGTCGTGCTATCAAACGACTGGAAGACAAGGGGATTAAGGTGAAACTGATCCCGGAAGCAGAAATAGCCCCCTCTGCGCTGGAGCAGATCATAACTCGCCTGAAACAGGGGTGGGTGTATATCAAGGTTTAGAGGTCAGTTTTTGGTTTTCTGTGTTCTGCAAAGGGATAGAACAGCTATACTGATCGCACCATGGCTATTCGATTAATGTCGCTGCGCGGCGTACCGGATGATGAGCGGGAAGACATCTGTGTATTGTTTGACACGCATACTATCTCATATTATGTGACACCTCCGGGTAACTGGTTCATCTCGGCAGGAGCTATATGGCTCAATGATGAAGACCAGCTCCGGCAGGCACATGCCTTACTGAATGCCTACCAGCAACAGCGTCGCCAGCGGATCCAGGATGAATTTGCCGAAAGTCAGCAAAAAGGTGAGCAGATGGGTATTTTCGAAAGAATTCTTGAAAATCCTGTACGATTCATCGGCTATCTTATAATTCTCGGTTTTGTACTGTATGTCTCGGTAATGCCGTTTCTTGATTTTGGAAAATAGAAACCGAGTATATATTAAACCACAGGGGCGCAGAGGTTCGCAGAGAAAACCTTAAAAACTATTGATTCAGGGCCGTCTGCATTTTCTGCGGTAAAATAAAATTTACACGCTACAGAAATGATATGGAAGAACAAAAAAAACAGGAAATAATTATCGATCTTCAGGCCAGGCTGGCATTTCAGGAGGACAGCCTTGACGCTGTCAATCTAACTGTTGTCAGACAGCAATCTGAGATTGAGGTGATGAAGAGGGAGATCGTACGGCTAAGAGAACTCGTCGAAAATATCTGTGAATCACGAGGTGCTGAAGGTGGGGCAGCTGAGCTGCCGCCACATTATTGATTAGAAGCACAGGAAAGCTTAGGGGAAAAAGGAAAGTCAAAATATGATTGAGCGCACCTCTATAACTCCATGAATATTCAACCAAGCTCCAAAACGGCATCCATCTCAACAGATGCCTCTTTGGGTAGTGCTGCTACACCGATTGCTGCACGTGCTGGATAAGGCTCATCGAAATACTCTGCCATTATTTCATTGACGATTGGGAAATGACTGAGATCAGTGAGGAAAACATTAAGCTTAACAATATTATCAAGACTTCCATCTGCAGCCGCCGCGACGGCTGAAAGATTTCTGAACACCTGGTGGATCTGTTCAGAAATATCCTCGCTGATGATGATCATAGTTTCAGGGTCCAGCGGGATCTGTCCTGAAAGGTATACCGTGCTACCTGTTCTAATTGCCTGTGAATAGGTCCCGATTGCCTGTGGGGCATTGTTGGTGGAGATGATCTGACGTGATTTTTTTTCTGACATTTGTGATTTCCTGTGCGGGCGTATGATTGTTTAACTGCTTAAAGCTTTGGACTTTACTCTTTAAGCTTTGAACTTGGGCTGTATTCCACGGCTACGTATTCTTCCGTTTTGCATTGAGTACAAAGTCCATAGAGCGGATTCTTTTCAACACTTCTTGCAAATGATTAAGATCCTTGATGCTGATGAGAAATTCCAGCAAGCTGGTATTGCCGTCACGGTCATCCATATCGACATGATCGATATTACAGTTGGCATCTGCCAGGGATGAGGCGATTGTTGCCAGTACACCGCGCCGGTTTACAGTAGTGACATCAATCATAACCTGAAACAGGTTTTCCGGTTCGGGTTCCCATTGGACATCGATCAGCCGCTCCGGCTGGTTACGGAATTCGCTGATATTGGTGCACTCGGGCTGATGGATGACAATTCCACGTCCCGCTGTTGCAATGCCCTGAATACGGTCGCCGGGAATGGGACGGCAGCATTTGGCCAGATGTATGACCACCCCCTCATTACTCACTATCCCCAACGGGCGCACGCCTTTACTGCGCGGCCCCAGTGGCTCACTGTTGTCAGGTTTATCCAGTAATGGGGCGAGTTGCCGTGCTACCAGGGGTGCCATACGGTTACCCAGACCGATATCCTGGTAGAGCTGTGCCTTGCTTTTGAGGTTAATTTCCTTTAGCAACGCGGCCATTCTTTCATCATCAACAGTGTTGTTTGACAAAGAAAAAGCATGCAAGGCCTTGTCCAGAAGGTCTTTTCCAAGGTTTCTGGCCTTACGTTTCCGCAGGTGTTTGAGGTGGTGTCGTATACTTGAGCGGGCTTTGGCAGTGGCCACAAAATTCAGCCAGCCGGGGTTGGGTACAGCTTTTTTATCAGTGGTAATTTCTATCGTGTTACCGTTGCGTATTTGTGTCTGCAGTGGAACATAGTGGTGGTTTATACGTGCTGTCACACATGTGTTCCCCACATCCGTATGGACGGCATAGGCGAAATCAACTGGGCAGGATCCACGTGGCAGAACAATAATCTTTCCCTTGGGTGTGAAAACATAGACTTCCTCCGGGAACAGATCGATTTTCACGTTTTCGAGAAATTCCTTTGAATTACCCGCCTGTTTCTGCAGATCCAGCAGTCCACTGATCCAGTTGCTGGTTTCTTTCTGTACTTTGCCTGATTTATACAGCCAGTGAGCGGCAATACCTGCTTCGGCCACCTGGTTCATCTCGCCAGTACGTATCTGCACTTCGACGGGTACGCCATAAGGAGAGACCATTATGGTATGTAGAGACTGATAGCCATTTGCCTTCGGAATGGCAATGTAGTCTTTGAATTTCCCGGGTATGGGTGCATACAGGCTATGCAGGGCACCAAGGACGCGATAACAGTCGTCGACTGAGTCGGTCACAATACGGATTGCATAGACATCGAAGACCTCATCGAAGGAGAGTCCTTTCTGTTTCATTTTTGTGTAAATGCCGTAAATATGTTTTTCCCGACTACTTATTTTACCTGCCAGGCCGTCTTGTCGCAGACGCTTGTTGATAGCATTTTCAATCTTTTTTAATAGTCCTTTGCGGTTACCACGCCTGTGTTTAACGGCCTTTTCAAGTGTCGTATAACGTTTGGGATGTATGGCCTTGAAACTCAGGTCTTCAAGTTCGTATTTAAAGGCCTGTATGCCCAGGCGGCTGGCTATAGGTGCGTAAATTTCCAGCGTTTCCCGTGCAATGCGCATACGTTTCTCTTCGCGCATCGCACCGAGTGTACGCATATTGTGCAGTCTGTCGGCCAGTTTGATCATGATGACTCGGATATCGCGTGTCATGGCCATCAACATTTTACGGAAGTTCTCTGCCTGCACTTCAGCCTGGTCAGTAAAACTTACTTTGCTGAGTTTGCTGACACCATCAACCAGTTCGGCTACTTCCTTACCAAACCCTCTGCGCAATTGCTTTTTGGCTGTAGGGGTGTCTTCAATGACATCGTGCAGGATGGCAGCCGAAATGGCTTTACTGTCCATGTGCAGGCCAGCGAGTATTCTGGCGACTTCAACGGGGTGAGAGATATAAGATTCACCGCTTTCACGGTGTTGACCAGCATGCGCCTGATAGCCAAAGATATAGGCGTGGTAGATACTGGCAATTTCCTGCTTGCTGAGATAAGTCTCAAGCAGGGTTTCAATGTCCTGAAATTTCAGGTCCCGCCCTGGCCCGAAAGATGGGACAGGTTTATGCGTCGGTGGGTGACGTTTCCTTAGTGATGGAATCAGCATTTGCTGCTATACCTTCAACAGTTGCAACAGCCTCTTCGGCCTCAGTCCCGTCAGAGAGAAAGAGGTCTTCAGCTGTTTCTTCTGGCTCAGGCTCATCGATGAGTATATCACTGTTGACCAGACCCGCTGCAATTTCACGCAGGGCAAGTACAGTATTTTTATCGTTCTCAACTTCCAGTTCAGACTGATGTCCTTCAGCAAGCTGGCGAGCACGTTTGGATGCAATGAGGACAAGATTAAATCGGTTATCAACATTTTCCAGACAGTCTTCAACAGTAATTCGTGCCATTTAATAATCTACCCATAATATATTCAGTGGAACGGGCGATTCTAACTTAGAAAGGGCGTGAGAGTCTAACTGGAAGCGAGTATTTTCCTTAGCTCGAGTGTTGCTTCCGCAAGATTGTCATTGACAATGACATAGTCATATTCACTCTGATGTGACAACTGCTCTCTGTACGTGGACATTCTTGATTGAATAGTTTCAGGAGAATCCTGTTGTCGGGAGATTAAACGTGCTTTTGATTCACGTTCGGCCGGTGGCAGAATATACACACTGATGGCTTCCGGGTAGACTTTTTTTATACGTCGTGCGCCCTGCCAGTCTATATCAAGGATGATGTTTTTACCCTTGTTGATGGCCTGCAAAAGGGTGTTTCGGGAGGTGCCATAAAGATGGCCGTAGACCTCGGCATATTCGAGCATTTCTCCGTCCTGTACGAGTTGCTGGAATTCTTTCTGACTGACAAAATAATAGTCTTCGCCATCTTTTTCCCCGGGGCGCGGAGAACGCGTGGTATGTGATTTAGCAATGATAGTGTCGGGGATACTGGCTATCAAGGCATGTGACAAGGTGGTCTTTCCAGCACCCGAGGGGCCCGAGAGGATCAGAATTACGGGTTTTTTTTTGTTATTCAATGTTCTGTACCTGTTCCCTGATCTGTTCGATTAATACTTTTAATTCTATCGAAGCCTTCGTGACACGGATGTCGGATGATTTTGAACCCAGAGTATTGGCCTCACGGTTCATTTCCTGCATCAGAAAATCCAGTCGCCTGCCAACCGGCTTTTTTAATGTAAGAGTATGCTGTGTCTCGGTGATATGAGATGCCAGCCGATCGAGTTCTTCAGCAACATCAGATTTGTTGGCAAAGATAACAACTTCCTGTTCAATGCGAGCCGGGTCGAGGGATTCCTTTAGCTCATTGAGCCGGCTCTCAAGCCGTTGTCTGAAGGCAGCAATAATTTCCGGTAGGATTGAACGTACAGTCTCGATCTGTTCGGCGATGCCTGTGAGCCTTTCCCTGACCATCTCTTCCAGTCGTTTACCTTCACGCTGGCGGTTATTGATCAGGTCTTGCAGGGCATCATCAAGGAGATCGAGTGTAGTGTCCGCAAGTGAGGAGTAGTCAATACCATCATCGGTGATAACGCCAGGCCAATTCAGGATATCTGTTACGCCCATACTCGAGCTTTCATGGATGCGCTTTTCTATTTCATTTGCCATCTCAGTGAGCCTGTCTACCAGGTGGCTGTTTATGGTCATAGCGCCCGGTTTATCACGATCTACCTGAAAACGAAGGCAACATTCAATCTTGCCGCGCGACAGTTGTTTGTTGATATGCTCCCGGATAGTCTCTTCTACAGTGCGCAGTGGTTCAGGCAGGCGCAGGCTGGTGTCCAGGTAGCGATGGTTAGTAGATCGAATTTCCCAGGATAACTGACCCCAGCTGGTGGGCATACGGCTATGCGCAAAGGCAGTCATGCTTGCTGTCATGTTATGATTCTTCGATAGATGAATATATTGGAGACTATATCAGGCTGTCTATTCTTAGGGTAATTTAATACTATAAAGCCGAGGGACACATAGACGGCGTATTGTTGCAGTGCTTTTTATTTCAGGATAATTCTTCCTGTCTGTTACGGCAGAAAATGAATATGATGCGAGCCAGGGATAAAGTTGATTCAGAGTTAGCTGAAAAAAAACGGAAAACTTAATGGCAAAAAATGAAAGATTACAGGTAAATGCTCTGCCTAAAGGTTACCGCCTATCTGAATATGAGATTGAAAAGCCGATCTCTGAAGGTGGTTTTAGTGTTGTTTATCTGGCGACACATCTATCCACCCGGAGCAGGGTCGTAATAAAAGAATTTTTTCCAGTGCGCTATGCCAAACGTATCGACACGGGTCGTGTTGAGACCATCACTGAAGATGCCTCTCGCTCATTCGGCATGGGAATAAAACGTTTTTTTAATGAAGGCAGTGCACTGGCGAAAATTAACCACCCAAATGTTGTCCGTGTGACCCATCTGTTTCGTGCCAACAACACGGTTTACATGGTGATGGTTTTTGAGGTGGGACGTGATATGCGGTGGTATATCAAACGTAAAAATGGTGGTCTTTCAGAAAAATTTTTACGCACGGTGTTTCCTGAAGTCCTGTCAGGAATGTCTGAACTGCATAAAAATCATATTCTTCATCTCGACATTAAGCCGGCGAATATATTGCTGCGCACCGGTGGCCACCCGCTATTGATCGATTTTGGGGCGGTTAAACATATGAAAGGCGCCGCAAACCTTGAGGTAAAAGGCCATACCTTAACACAGGGATTTGCACCCATTGAACAACACAATCATGGCAATATTGGTCCATGGTCGGATATTTATGCTATAGGTGCGACGATGTACTCATGTATCACCGGCCGGCCACCTCCTTCTGCGCCGAACAGGGTAAAAAAGGATAAGCTGGAAGCCGTTATTCGTTCTTTTGAAAAAAAGAAATATTCCGCATCCCTGCTTGAAGCAATTAACCTGGCGATGAAAATGGATATGACAGAACGGCCGCAGTCGATAGAGAAATTTATGGAATTGTTGGATGAAGGATCTTCTGGAAAATCAAAAATTATGACGTTTTTGAAGAAGCCCGTTCTTGGTACAGGGAGGAAAAACTGATGAAATACAGGTATGCCATTTCAACGGAAAAAGGGACACGGGATTATAATCAGGACAGGGCAGCCTGCCTGGAAGGCAGCGACTCGATACTTCTGATACTTGGTGATGGTCTGGGTGGCCATGCTGGAGGCGACATTGCAGCGGATATTCTTGTCGATACCGCTTCGCAGGCCTTTCTCAAGGTCAGGACGCCGGTTATTGAAGAGCCCTCTCTGTTTCTTGCGTTGATATTGCAGCATGCACACCGGGCAATAAATCGTTACGTGAAAAAAGCGACAAAAAGGATAGATCCCAGAACTACAGCCGTACTGTGTCTTCTTCAGAATGGGTATGCTTACTGGGCACATGCTGGAGACAGCCGGCTGTATTTGTTTCGTAATGGTTCACAATTGACGCGTACCCTCGACCATACGGGGTCTGATCAGGCAAAAGTTGGCGGGCATGGTGTGCCTGCCAGGACAGGCTTGTATAATTGCATTGGCGGTCCTTCGCGCCCTAAAATTGCACTGGGTCCAGAGATCGCGTTGCAACGTGGGGACCGTATACTGATTTGCTCTGATGGTGTATGGCAGGGAATGGCGATTGATGAGGTTTCCGAGTATCTGTATGAAGGAAATGATCTGGAAGATTCGATGGATAATATGCTCGAGGAGATAGAACAAAGAAATTCTGAAAAATGCGACAACGTGACCGTCGTGGCGCTTGCCTGGGACGATAAAACTATGCCAGGTAAAAGTATGCAGCATGAGCAAATCCGTGACCTGACAGACAATGAACTCTGGCGTGCAGCACGCGATGCCGAGAACGGCGTCAAAAGTAATGCCGGCACAGGCAATCATACGAAGAAACAAGGGGCTCGATCAAAAGCAGATGAAAATGTGGGCACTACTGAAAATCTGGACTCTGTGATCAATGAAGTCGAGTCATTTGTGAAGCAGTGGGAAGGAAGGAAGTAACGGCTCATTTTACGTGCACGAACTGTACATTTGTTTTATGAGTATCTACAGAATTGTGCCGAGGACGGCACGCCTACAATTTAAACAATACTATAATCAAGCGAGAACCTATGCGAACCGGTAGCCGTAATCCCGATCAAATGCGGGAAATCAAATTTACCCGGAACTTTACCAAACATGCGGAAGGCTCGGTGCTCGTTGAATTTGGTGACACACGCGTACTTTGCACTGCAACAGTGGAAGAAAAGGTACCTCGTTTCCTAAAAGGTAAGGGCAAGGGTTGGGTGACTGCTGAATACGGCATGCTTCCGCGTTCTACCAATACACGTATGGGGCGTGAGGCAGCGCGTGGTAAGCAGGGTGGGCGGACGATGGAAATCCAGCGCTTGATTGGTCGTTCGTTACGCGCCGCAGTTGATCTTGAAACACTGGGTGAACGCACTATTACACTCGATTGTGATGTTATACAGGCCGATGGCGGTACACGCACGGCTTCTATTACCGGTGCCTGTGTTGCCCTGTCTGATGCGATCAACAGCCTCTTGCAAGCCGAGACATTAAAGGAAAATCCAGTTCGAAATTTAGTTGCTTCGGTTTCAGTCGGGATTTATCAGGGGGAGCCAGTGCTGGATCTTGATTACACTGAGGACAGCAATGCCGAGACGGACATGAATGTTGTAATGGATGATAAAGGACACTTCATTGAGGTGCAGGGAACGGCTGAGGGCAAAAGCTTTTCTATGGATGAAATGCTGGCTATGATCGAACTGGCAAGGAAGGGCATCGCTGATATCATTCAGGTACAGAAACGGGTACTTGGGATCAGTATCTGATGACACGGCGCATTGTTCTGGCAACCGGTAACACTGGCAAGCTGAAGGAGATGCATGAAATATTTTCAATTATCGATGTTGATATTGTTGCCCAGTCTGAGTTTGATACCCCTGAAGCCATTGAAGATGGCCTGAGTTTTGTCGAAAATGCCATCATAAAGGCACGTAATGCAGCCGCACACACAGGCTTACCCGCATTGTCTGATGATTCCGGTATCGAAGTCGATGCGCTGAATGGTGAACCCGGGATACATTCCGCCCGTTATGCCGGTGATGATGAAAGCAATATTCAGCGTTTGTTGAGGGAGCTTGAGAGTGTTGTTGAAGAGAAGCGAACGGCCCGTTTCCAGTGTGTGATGGTCTATCTCAGGCACGCCAATGATCCGGTGCCTGTTATTGCACATGGGGTATGGGAAGGTCGGATACTCAGGACCACTCAAGGCCAGGGGGGCTTTGGTTATGATCCGGTATTTTATGTGCCGGAACGCCGTTGCAGTGCGGCTGAATTGATGGCTGAAGATAAAAACGCCTTGAGCCACCGGGGCAAGGCTTTACGCCAGATGCTCGAGTTGTTGCAGACTAATAGTTCTAACTGAACCTGTGGGCATGATCGCGAACCAGGCGATTCCACTTGCGCTGTATATCCACATCCCCTGGTGTGTGCGTAAATGCCCTTACTGTGATTTCAATTCTCATCAGGCAGCCAGTGACGGCATCCCGGAGCGCGATTACTTTGAAGCCCTGCTTAAAGACCTGGAGCAACTGTTACCCCGCGTGTGGGGCAGACGCATATCCAGCATCTTCTTCGGCGGAGGCACACCCAGTCTGTTGTCGCCAGATGTTGTACACGAACTATTATCCGGTATCCGTGCCAGGATTTCCTGCCTGCCGACTGCCGAAATCACACTGGAAGCTAATCCGGGTAGTTTAGAAGTTGAAAAGTTCCAGCAGTTTTGTGAGGCTGGAATAACTAGATTATCAGTGGGTGTACAGAGTTTTTCCGATCAAAGTCTGCAATCACTCGGGCGGGTACATGATGCCGAACAGGCACACAGGGCAATTGATGCGGTTAGAGCAATCAATTTTAATAGTTATAATATAGACCTGATGTTTGGACTGCCCGGGCAGAATCTTTCGGCGGCTGCACGTGATTTGGAGGCTGCCCTCAGCTACCAGCCGCCACATTTGTCCCTGTATCAATTGACCATAGAAGCAAACACACAATTTAAATACTCGCCACCCACAGGCCTGCCTGATGAGGATACACTTGCCGATATGCAGGACCTACTGGCCGATCAGGCGGCCGCAGCAGGACTCGAGCGGTATGAAGTGTCGGCTTATGCAGCCAGAGGGCAACAATGCCGGCATAATGTTAATTACTGGGAGTTTGGTGATTATCTCGGCATAGGCGCCGGGGCGCATTCAAAGATCACCGATCAAACGGGCGTGTTCCGATCTTCCCGGCCCAGGTTGCCAAAACAATATATCGTGACTGCCGGGTCAAATGAAGCCTTTGTCAATGAGTACAAACTCGATCAGAGAGGCCTGGTTGTCGAATTTATGATTAACGCTCTGCGTCTGCAACAGGGGTTCTCTCTACAGCAATTTTCGTTAACAACCGGGTTAGAGTGTGACGTGATTTCCGAGGGTATTTCGCAGGCGATAAAGAAGGGTTTGCTGATCCAGCAAGGTAACAGGGTGCGGCCTACAGAAAAGGGCTTTGGTTTTCTTTCTGATATTCAGTTGATGTTTGTTTAAAGGAAAAAATCCCATAAGATTGTGAGTAATATCAGGTACTGGTACCCTCACCAAGACAACGACCACAGAAAGAAAAACCAGTAAAGTAAAGCCACAATTACGCCTGACCCTGTTCACTGATTATATCTGTCCGTTCTGTTATATCAGTGACCTCCGGTTACTGCCGCTGAGACAAGACTATGATGTGCGGGTGAATTTCCGTTTTATCGAGATTCATCCTGAGGCTCCAGAGCAAGGGACAACCGTCGATGCACTGAATTATTCTGGCGAAAAATGGCAGGGTATGATAGATGGATTAATGGAGATGGTGGAAGGGGAAGGGGTCGAGCTGGTACCGGTACGCCAGCTTCAATTTCTGCCGCCTGCCGCAGGCTGGCAAGTGAAACAGCTCCGCTTAAGCGCTGCTGCCCGATAAAAAGCTTCCACTGTTTGTTGCGTTTCTAATATTAATTTCTCCCCGCGGACAGTATAGTCTATCGTCATAGCGGAGCGATCAACATTGAAGACATACAAAAATGAATTGCAGCGATGCTGCCTGATGAGAGGGAATAAGACGTGTTGTGGATAAAGGCCCTGCATATATTTTTCATGGTCAGCTGGTTTGCTGGACTGTTCTACTTGCCGCGGCTTTTTGTCCACCATGCAATGACCCGTGATGAAGCGACCAGTGAGCGCCTAAAAATAATGGAGAGAAAACTTTATTATTTCATTGCCCCCTGGGGCATACTGACCATTTTGACCGGTTTATGGCTTTGGCTGGGATACGGCTTCAGCGGCACATGGTTGTCAATAAAAATTATTTTGGTGGTTTTACTTGTCACCTATCATATAGTCTGTGGCTTCTTTCTGGTGGATTTTAGAGAGGACAGAAATAAACGCAGTGATGTTTTTTATCGCTGGTTTAATGAATTGCCCGTTTTTCTGCTACTGGGAATTATTTTTCTGGTAGTGACCAAACAGCCTGCCTGATCGCAATCAAGAAATCGAACTGAGTATTTTTTACTGCAGAGGACACAGAGGTGACAAAACTTTTATGTTGTGGGCTTGGGTGGTAATAACCATGACTGTTACCAGTAACATACCTGGGGGAATAAAAAATCACAAAAAACTCTGTGACCTCTGTGGTGAAAAGGTTTATTGCCCCCCAAGAAACCCAAGTTGCCGCCAGGCTTCATAACTCACAATGGCTACCGCATTGGAGAGGTTCAGGCTACGATTTTCCGACAGCATAGGGATTCGTAGACGATGCTGAGGGTCTAAGCTCTGGTGTATTGATACAGGCAAGCCTGCTGTTTCCGATCCAAATAACAGGACATCATCTTTATTATACTCAATTTGGTCATAGCGGTAGTTACCTTTGCTTGTGCAGGCCAGGATTCTTCGGCCATCGATGGCCTGTAGAAACCCGTTGTAATCGCTATGCACAGAGACCTGAGTTAAATCATGGTAATCCAGACCGGCACGTCGTAGTTGTTTATCTTCCAATCCAAACCCCAGTGGTTCAATAAGGTGTAGCCAGCAGCCGTTGTTGGCGGACAGGCGAATGATATTGCCGGTGTTTGGTGCGATGCGAGGTTCATAGAGGGCGATATGGAACATATAAAAGGATCCATTTTTACGATTTACGTTTTAGGTGTTACGGAAGATCTCATTGGCCTGGTTGATGGAGTCAGGTGGCTATTTAATCGGTGAATTTATTCGTGTTTGGGATCACGATGCAGTAAGTTTTGTACGGCCTTCAGGGCCGGTAGATCTCGATAAAGGACATTATAAACCTGTTCAGTGATGGGCATGGTGACATTGAGTTTACGGGATAATTCCCAGGCCGCCGCCGCAGTCTGTACACCTTCCGCCTCCTGACCTATCTGATCCATGATCGGCTGCAGTGTACCTCCCTGCCCCAGCCCAAGACCGACGCGGCGGTTACGGGACTGGTCATCAGTACATGTTAGTACGAGGTCACCCATGCAGGCCAGCCCCATGAAAGTCTCCATTTTTCCACCGGCACGGATGCCGAGGCGGGTAATTTCTGCGAGTCCACGGGTAATCAGCGCAGCGCGGGCATTGGCACCGAAGCCGAGTCCATCACTTATTCCTGCCGCAATAGCCATGACATTTTTTAACGCGCCACCGATTTGTACACCGATTAAATCTTTTTGTGTGTAGGCCCGAAACTGATGATGATGTAGCCAGGATGAAACTTTTGCTGCGGTATCATTACTGCTGGAGGCGACTGTGATCGCTGTTGGTAACCCGCGTGCGACCTCACCGGCAAAAGAGGGGCCGGATACTGCCGCTGTTTGTATCTCAGGCGGTAGTTCTTCATCGGCAATCTCACTCATCAGCCGGCTGCCATCTTTCTCCAGACCTTTTGTTCCCCACGCAATAATCACAGGCCTCACAGGGTGTTGACGTAAGGTTCGCAAAACCTGCCGAAAGGCATGGCTGGGTACCACGACGAGTAACTGTGTACAGTTTAAAGGTAGATCAGAGAGGTCTACCAGTATCTCCAGTGGGCCTGGAAAGGACAGCCCCGGCAGAAATTGTTCATTGCTGCGGCTGGCCGCAAGGATCTTCATTTGTTCTGGCTCATGGCCCCAGAGATAGACTTTGCGTCCGCTCCTGGCGATATGCATGGCCAGTGCCGTCCCCCACGAGCCGGCGCCAATAACGGCAACAGGGGGTGTGGCGTCGGTGCTGCTTATCACTTAAGGAGACTCAGGTCTATTCATGAGTTCGTATCTTACGTTTGAAATACCCAGCTTCTTCCTTGCACCACGGGTATTTTTTGCGATCACAAGCCGTCGCAATAACCCGCTATTTCGTACGATTCGTCCCTCAAATTTGAATATATTAGATCGCAATCTATGTCGTCCAGAATAAAGCGAGGGGCACTTTATTCTTCCTAGTTGGGTTTTTGCCCAGACTGCTGAGCCATCATCTTCTGGCGAAAAAGGGCTTCAAAATTGATCGGGTTGATCAGTAGTTGTGGGAAGCCCCCCTTGCCCACCAAATCAGAGATGGCTTCTCTGATAAAGGGGAGAAGAATGTTCGGGCAGGCCATCTCCAGCACCATGGGAATTTCTTCCTCGGCGCCAGTTAGCTCAAATAAGCCGCCCTGCTGTACTTCACACAGGAAGAAGCTGTTTTCGCCACCTTTTGCGGTAACCGTTATGGTCAAAACAACCTCATACAAGTCGCTGTCTTCCAGCTTGTTGTGGGTGATGTTCATCTGCACATCAACCTCGGGAGCCTGTTCATTAAGAAAGATCTGTGGGCTTAGTGGAGATTCAAAAGAGATGTCTTTGACATAAACTTTTTTCAGATTAAAACTGATTTCGTTTTTTTCGCTCATTTTTTTCCTGATGTTGTCGGTTAAATACAGTGTTGTATTTTCTGTTATCTGGTGTGGAATGTCCAAATATCAGAGTTTCTTTTGTTTCTTGCTGCTTGTTTTAGTTGTCCAGCAATGAATCGAGAGCATCATTGTAGTCAAGCTGAACCATGTCGGCGTAGCCGCCTATATGTGCTTCATCAATGAAGATTTGTGGCACGGTAGTTCTGCCATGGCTTTCTTCGACCATGTGATCTCGAAGTGAGGGGTTCTCATCAACAAAAATCTTTTCTATTTTCTGACCCTTCTTCGTCAGCAGTCGGGTTGCCATAATGCAGTATGGACAGAACCGGGTACAATACATACGTATCCTGGCCACTTAGGGGGCCTCTGATTTATTCCGGACGACATAGATTGTGTCTAAAATATTCAAATTTGGGGTACGAATCGTGCAAAATAGCGGATTATTGTGACGATTTGGAGTGAAGGCGCTGTATATTTTAAGCGTAAGATACGGGTTCATGAATAGGTCGGAGGTTCCCTAACTTTCCAGTGGAAGTTTTTCTTTCTGCCAGGCGAGAATCCCGCCGGTCAAAGAATAGACGCGATTGAAGCCTTTTTTCTTCAGCATAGCCGCCGCTTTGAAAGAACGGTTGCCTGTTCGGCAGTAAACGATGAGCGGTTTATCTTTGAATTTTTCCAGTTGTTTTACGTTATTTTCAAAACTGGAAAGGGGTGCCCGATAGGCAGCATTGATAACACCACCTGTCATTTCCTTTTTTTCACGTACATCGACGAAAATAGCATTATCATGGTTGGAGAGTGAAACTGCATCAAACACCGTTGCCTTTTCTACACCGCTCATACGCATGCGCAATGGTTCAAGCAGTAGCATTAAAATGACGAAGGAGATTCCAGCTATCAGAACCCAGTTTTGTACAATAAATTCCATAGGTATCATTCTACAGGTTGTTTAGTGGCATGATTTTAAAGAAATGAGTCTACTCGTATGAACGGTGTAACGGTAAGTCTCTTTGTGGCGTAAGCCCGTTTTTGTGTCTGTAGTGCTAACGTGAAGGGTCAGTGCAGAAGGCATCCTGCATGGCTTCGATCAGGTGCAGAATATTCTCTTCTCCGATGCTGTAATACACTTTGTTTGCATCCTTACGTGAGACCAGGATGTGTTTGTCACGGAGAATTGACAGATGCTGTGAGATATTGCTTTGAGATGTGCCGACACATTCCACCAGATCCTGAACACTTATTTCATGTTTGTCATCCAGAGTGGTGCCGAGTATGCAGAGTATTTTCAGGCGGAGGGGATGAGCCATTGCCTTTAATGCGCGAGATGCGATATCAATGTCTTCATCATTCTGAATTATCATGTCATTATATTCTGCTTTATTATTCATAAAAGTATTTTCTCGTGCGATTGAATTTCAGAGGCTTGTGATGGTGACATCCATGAAGCATTACAATATTAACAGATAATTATAGAGCAATTTTAATCTGATGCGAACCTTTTTGGCCTCAATTCCATTCTCAGGTCCCATTTTCTCGCTTTTTCTAGCCGGTTTATTGCTTTTCCCGGCGTTGCTGCCAGCAGAAGAAGGCAAAGTGATAGAGAAAAAAGCAGAGCTCACTGAATTAAAGAGAAAAATATCTGTTTTGCAGGAGGTGATGCAGAAGAGGCAGTCAAAACTTCAGAAAGAGGATGCCACCCTGAAAGATGTTGATCTACGGATCGGTGAAATCAACAGTAACTTACGTGATCTGGGTAGGCGCAAACAGGATCTACATACTGAATTGTCGGATTTACAGACCAAAAAAAAAGAGATAGCCACCAGTTTGCAGGGTGAACAGCAGGTGCTTACCCAGCAGTTGAGGTCGGCTTATGTCAGTGGTCATGAAGAATACATTAAATTAATAATGAACCAGCAGGACCCTGCTGTGGTGTCACGCATACTGGTCTATTACCGTTATCTCACTGAAAGTCGTGTCAGGACTATCAATAGAATAAATCAGCGCCTTGATCAGTTAAAGACACTGGAATCCAATATTCAGATGCGTTCCACAGAATTAAAAGATCTGATCAACCTGCAACGTGATCGCAGGCGTAGCCTGAAACTCGCCTATCTGGAACAGAAAAAGGCTGTACTGGCCTTACGTAATGAGCTGGCGGGGAATCAGCAACAAATTAAGCGTATGTATAATGATGAACAGGCACTGTTGCGCCTGATCAAAAAATTGAGAGAAATCATTGATGAATTGCTGGATGAAGAAAGAACAGGAACCAGTTTTCAGGGGTTACGGGGGCGACTGAAATTACCAGTAGAGGCTGATATAGTCGTTCGCTTTGGTGCCCGCCGACAAATCGGTAATATGCGCTGGAAGGGTATCATCCTGGCAGGTGAGCTGGGCAGTGATGTCCATGCGGTGTACCAGGGACGAGTGGTTTATGCTGACTGGATGCGGGGTTTCGGGCTATTATTGATTATTGATCACGGCGACTCATATTTAAGCCTGTATGGGTATAATGAGTCGATACTCGTCGAGGAAGGCGATTGGGTGGCCACAGGCCAGACGGTTGCCAGCATGGGTAAAAGTGGTGGAAGCAGTAAGCCGGGCTTATACTTCGGTATTCGCTATAAAGGGAGACCGCAGAACCCCCTGCTCTGGACACGGCGATGACCGCCATCGGGTGATCAGATTTCTGCAGAAATCCATACATTTCTGTTAAATGAATTGATATCATGCAGGACGATTTGGTGTTAGCGGCCACACGTGTGTGGTTCGAACTAACAGATTGACGTATTACGATCAGGAAATACTGGAGATAGGAATGACGGAGAAAAGACGTGTAGCTGTAATATTTGTCCTGGGGCTGGCCCTGGGAGTGGGCACGACGATATACAGCTCAGTGTACGCCGGCAATGATAAAAAAGCTGTCGCATCCTCTTTGCCTCTGGAAGAACTGCGAGCATTTACTGAGGTGTTTGGCAGGATAAAATCTGATTATGTCGAATCTGTCAACGACAAGGATTTGTTGGAATATGCCATAAAGGGTATGTTGGCAGGCCTGGATCCGCATTCATCGTATCTTAATCGCGAAGAATTCAAGGAAATGCGCATCGGGACAGATGGGAGATTTGGTGGCCTGGGTATCGAAGTCACCATGGAGAATGGCTTCGTCAAAGTTATCGCACCGATTGATGATACTCCTGCACAGCGTGCCGGTGTTCATGCCGGCGATGTTATCGTTCGACTTGATGATACCCCGGTTAAGGGAATGACGCTGAACGAAGCAGTCAAGATTATGCGCGGTAAGCCCGGCACACACATCATGCTGACGATAGTTCGTGAAGGTGAAGAAGGCCCATTAAAGATCAAGATCAAACGCGATATCATCCGCATTAAGAGTGTTCGTGGCAGAATTTTAGAACCCGGCTACGGCTATATCCGCATCAGCCAGTTTCAGTCTGCAACCGGAACCAGCATGCGCAAGAAACTCATCGAGCTTAAGAAAAAGAGCGACGGGAAGTTGAAAGGACTGGTACTTGACTTGCGTAACAATCCGGGCGGGGTACTGAATGCCTCGGTCTCTGTTGCAGACGCCTTCATCACCAAAGGTAAAATTGTCTATACCGAGGGACGGGTAAAAGATTCGCTATTAACATTTAACGCTTCACCCAATGACATCCTTAAAGGATCACCAATAGTTGTACTGGTAAATGGTGGCTCTGCATCGGCCTCAGAAATTGTTGCAGGTGCTCTGCAGGATCACCATCGCGCCATCATTATGGGGACCAAAACGTTTGGTAAAGGCTCCGTTCAGACCATCATGCCGATGAATAATGGTGCTGCACTCAAGATCACAACAGCACGTTATTTCACGCCGTCAGGCCGCTCAATACAGGCCGAAGGCATTGAGCCTGATATAAAGGTAGAGCAACTGAAGGTCAGTAAGGGGGACGAAAGTAAGGTGCAACGTCTACGAGAAGCGGATTTGCGTGATCACCTTGAAAACGGTAACGGTAAAGAGAAAGACAAAAAATCTGATAAAGCATCCAGTATAGAAAACGACAAGGATGAGGCTAAAAAAGGTGACAAAAAAGGCAGTCTGAAAGACGACTATCAGCTAAATGAAGCGTTGAACCTGCTGAAAGGTGTCAACATTGTAAGGCAACTTAAATAAACTTCAGCAGAGGCAGCATGAAAAAAGTACTGCTTCCCCTGGCCACGGGGTTTGAAGAACTTGAAGCCGTTACTGTTATAGATATACTGCGCCGGGCAAATATCAGTGTTACCGTGGCCGGACTGAATGATGGGGTGATCACAGGCAGTCGAGGTACACGTATCCTGCCGGATGAAATCCTCGATACGAACTCGGCTTCAGACTACGATATGATTGTGCTACCGGGTGGTTTGCCCGGTGCAGATAATCTCAATAACGATAGTCGAATACATAGGCTTCTCAAGCAGATGGCAGATGACGGGCGATACATCGCGGCAATCTGTGCGGCACCGAAAGTTCTGGCCGCTGCTGGCTTGCTAGACAATAAAGAAGTGACGTCATTTCCCGGTGCCCTGTCAGATACCAACACTGTAGGGATGCGCTATACAGGTAAGGCAATAGTTACGGACGGTAATGTTATCACATCAAGAGGCCCCGGCACGGCAATGGATTTTAGTTTAGAATTGGTGCGGCTGCTTGTTGGTGCAGAAACACAGCAACAGGTTGAGCAGGGCCTTCAACGCTAAACAGAAAAGCCTTTATAGCGTTACGTTTTATGTATTACGGCACGGCTAATGGTATTACGGTTTATGTAAACCGTCGACTGATCCCTTAATCGTTCCAGGGACCCAACCCCTTAATCACTATTTCATGCTCATTAAATGAGCCCTTGTCAGCACGTTGATGGCATGCATTGCACCGGCTGAGCTTGCCACCAATTTTGGGTAGATTGATGATCCGGTTCGGTATCTCCCGGTGTTCCCGTTTGAAGTAAGGTGTGTCAGTAATTCGTAGCGGTGGCGGTGTGTCAGTCGCTTGCAGGCTGTACATGATTGCACGCGAACGGCGATAATTTGATGACTCCGCTGCATGGGTAGTCAGGTATTTTGTGATTTGCTGTTTAGTCTGAGCATCCAGTTCGGCGTTATCTCCAAAGTGATCAGCCAGACCAGTCATCACTTTCTGCCAGGAAAAAGAGGGCAGTAGACCTGGCGGGTAGGCAAAATGACAGCTACCACATTCTTCGGCATATAAAGTATTCGTTACCGGGGCAACACCGGTAGACCGTGCTTTCATGTTCTGCCATTTTCCCAGTCCATGAGAAGGGTCATCATTGTTGCTCCATGCACCTTGAATGCCCAGGTAGAGGGTGCTGATCAGCACTAATGCAGCGGTAGAAAAAATTAGTGTTTTCATTTCTATCCTCCTCTTAAATACTTTTCAGGTACCTGATAAGGTCACCCTTTTCCTGCTCATTACACTCACGGCCCATGGTCCACTTACAGTTACGCTTGAACCATTTAGCTGTTTTTTTATGGTCTACGAATCGATCGGAATTTACCGAGGGAGCCATGGGCTTGATCATTTTGCCTGTACGAACATGTTTTCCAGCCTGTCGAGGGTTGCCTGTGTGACAGCTCGTACAGCGACGTGTTTGTCCTGAAATAGTATGTTTCTGGTTCCATAAATTCTTGCCGCGCTCTGCTGAAAATTCCTGCAGGCCAACTGAAGTATTTGGCCGTACAGTAATCGGCAGTGCTGTAATGGTAGCCATAATCAGATATGGAAGTATTTTCTTCATGATTAATTCATCTCGTTGGCATCGAGTGCACGCTTATTGCCAGTAAGCATCGCTCTGGTGAGATTTTCACGATGTATGAAGCTCTCTATGATGACACCGGCAACATGTACGAAGACAAGAAATAAGGTGAAGTTGGCAAAGAACTCATGGGTTTCTTCCAGTGCCCCCCGTATGAATTCGCTGGTAATTGTAATCATTCCGGCAAGTGGGCCTGTTTGTTCGGCCACCGCATAGAGAACCAGTCCAGTGAATGAGGTCAGTAGCAGACTGGCGATGAGCAAAAGTATCATTGCCCCACCTGCGGGATTGTGACCAAGGTATCGTTTGGCACGAAAATTCAGGCTATCCTTGAGAAAGTTGCGAATACTGGACAGCGAGTAGGTGAAATCTGAGAATCTAGCGTAGGACGGGCCGATAAACCCCCACACCAGACGTAATGACAGCAGGCCCAGAATAACGTAGCCTGCCAAAGCATGCACAGAAAGAATATCCTCTCCGGTAAGGTAGGCCACAGTAAAGGCAAGCACCAGTCCCCAGTGAAAAATTCGTACAAACGGATCCCAGACTTTGATCGTGTTTTGCTGTTTCATGGCTATTCCTCCTGATCTCTTATCAGCCTGGTAGTAAGTTTACACAACGCTGCCTGAAGGGATGCTTAAGGGAAATTTAAGCTAAGGTTAAGGTTCAGTTTGAAAGAATGAATACTCGGTTACCCCTTAAAGGTGTTGTTTTGAAATTTATACTCATAATAAGAGCTGTTTTTCTCGTGATGCTGTTGTCGACAACGCTGGTATTTGGTGCACCGCTGGCGTTGGCTGATGATATAAGAGACATGCAGATGCCAAATGAGGTCGCCTCACTTAGAGATCTTCTTGAAATGGTGAATAAAACACATCAGGGAAAAATTCTTGAAGTAGAAATGGAACAGGGCGATATCGATGGGAAAAAAAAATGGGTCTATGAAGTCAAATTACTGACCCGCAAGGGAAAGGTACACGAACTTGAATACAATGCCATTACATTGGATTTAGTGAAAAGTGAAAAGTGAAAAGTTAAGGCCAATGACTTACGACTGAGTTTAAGATGAGAGCACTCGTTATTGAAGATGATATTGATGTTGCCAGGCAGGTAGCCGACACGTTGCGTCAGGCTATGTATGTCGTCGATATCGCTCATGATGGTGAGGAAGGTCAGTTCCTCGGTGAAACTGAACCCTATGATGTCGTGTTACTGGATATAGGACTGCCAAAACGCGATGGCCTGAGTGTACTGCAACAATGGCGAAGAACGGGAAGGGATATGCCGGTTCTGATTTTGACAGCACGGGATACCTGGCGTGAAAAGGTGGCAGGACTGCGTGCGGGTGCTGATGACTATCTGGCCAAACCCTTCGAGCTGGAAGAAATGCTGGCACGTGTGGAGGCGCTGATTCGCCGGGCAGCAGGACATGCCAGCCCGGTTATTGAGGTGGGGCCACTCGCACTTGATATCAGTGCTGCACGATTAACCGTAGCGGGTCGCCCCGTCGAGCTGACTGCACTTGAATTCCGAACCCTTGCACACCTGATGCAGAATTCGCAGCGAATCGTTTCGAAAACTGAGCTGACGGAACACCTTTATGACCAGGATTTTGATCGTGACTCGAATGTTATCGAAGTGCTGATCAATCGTCTGCGTAAAAAACTCGGTGCTGAGTTGATTAAAACCCACAGAGGGCTGGGTTACCAGCTGGCGGTACCGGGGAAAGATGCGTAACTCACTGACACGGCGCCTGATTAGGACCTCATTTATCTGGGTCGCCTCAGCCCTGGCAGTGGCCGCGCTGCTGTTGGTTTTATTGTTTCGAGGATATATTGAAAAGCGCTTTGAAGGCTCATTAGAGGGGCAGATGGAAGAGATGGTCGCTGCAAGTGATGTTTCTACAGATGGGACTTTTCTGATGAACTGGCGTCCAACGGATCCACGCTTCAATCGTCCCTATTCAGGTTGGTACTGGGAGATTCGTCAATCAGGTGCTACGGTTTCCCGTTCGGATTCCCTGTGGAGAGACAGTCTGCTTGTAAGGGAGCCAGCAGAAGGGGCTCTTCCTCACTTGCAGGAGCTTACTGGCCCTAAAGACGAACCGTTATATGCACTGGTACAGAAAATAACTTACCCACAGTCGAAGAGTCCTTTATTGTTCATGGTGACAGGGCCTGTTTCGGATATCGAACAGGATGTTAGTGCCTTTTCAATTCAGGTGGTCATTACGCTTTTAGTGCTCGGCTTAGGTCTTTTGCTGGCGGTATGGATCCAGGTACGCTTTGCTCTGAGACCGCTACAGACATTGAAACAGGCATTGGCCGATATTCGCCAGGGTAAGATTGAGCGATTACCGCAAAGCTTTCCCGAGGAGGTGCAGCCGGTAGTTGACGAACTGAATGCCCTGCTGGATCACAACGTATCCTTACTGAACCGAGCCAGGACACATGCAGCAAATCTCGCTCATGCACTGAAAAATCCATTGACAGTCATTCGTAACGAGAGCAGAAACATGGAAGAAGAGAAGGGGCTCATCATCAGGCAGCAGACCGATGCTATGGCGTCAAGTATGGACAGATATCTGTCCCGGGCACGGGTGGCAGGCACGGCAGGTGTGCTTGGCACACGTACAGATGTAGGGATAATTATTAAGGATCTTGTTTTCAGTATGAAACAACTCTACCGTGAACGGCATATAGAATTAAGCTATACCCTCCCTGCTAATTGCTGGTTTCATGGTGAAGCAGAGGATCTCGAAGAGATGCTGGGCAATCTTATAGATAATGCCTGTAAATGGGCGTATAGCAAGGTCGATATCACCGCCCAATGTACTGACAACCGTCTTGTTATAATTGTGGAAGATGACGGTAACGGGATTCCTGAAACACTCCGTCATGCAGTGATTAAAAGAGGACGTCGTCTTGACGAAGGCGTCCCAGGCAATGGTCTTGGGCTAGATATCGTACGGGACATTGCCGAGTTGTACCGTGGCTCACTTCATCTGGAACGATCATCTATCGGTGGGGTTCACGCCCGTCTCGTTCTCCCTGCAGCCTGAAAATTTGGGGTGCTTCCATAGCAGATTACTCTGCCCCCGAGGGGGTTCTTGGCTTCTTGCAAGGAGAAAAAGCAGATAAAGACAGGCTGCCACCAGCACCCCAGACAAACTTTTCCAGAATAATAACGGATTGTGCTCCAGTAATGGCTGTGAAGCCGATGCATCAAATTTGTTAATCACTGAGAAAACCACCACTCGGGTGGGCAAACAGATTCATAAAGGCAAAACCTGACGCCAGCAGACCGGCTGCTACCATAGATATCTTAAAGGTATCCATGAAAAACAGGGGGAGCATGGAGACGACAGCCAGCTCTGAACCAGATGTCACCATAAAGGAGCAGTACTGCATGCACTTTCC
The DNA here is from genome assembly GCA_013150915.1 of Gammaproteobacteria bacterium. Lineage (GTDB taxonomy): Bacteria > Pseudomonadota > Gammaproteobacteria > BMS3Bbin11 > BMS3Bbin11 > BMS3Bbin11. Next base: position 11,546 of record JAADJE010000001.1, on the reverse strand, counting down.
ATGTGCAGGGAAGGGTAGGCCATGCACGTTAATAGTGCGGGGTGGGTAGGGTTAGGGAATAGGATTGACCCTGTTGCTAATCTCCGAAAGACACCCCAACAAGACGTGCGCTTTCTATCCACGGGTGATCAGCGGGCACCCGTTTCCTGTTTCCAGCAACTTCTTCCAATGGTACGGGCACAGCACTTTCACCGCGGGCGGCGACCATGACACCGCTGACGCCCTCATTTATCAGGCTTGTGCAGGTTGTACCCAGCCGTGTTGCCAGTAAACGGTCTGCAGCAGAAGGGGTCCCCCCGCGCTGCAGGTGGCCAAGAATACTGGGGCGTGACTCAAGGCCAGTTAACTCTTCAAGTTGATGTGCCAACTTCAGAGTATGATCGCTACGGTTTGCTTCAAGTTCGCGAAGCTCCTGTTTTGCCTGTTTACGCGCCTTCTTGTCCTCGGTAATTTCGGCATCGTTGATGTGTTGTTCGAAGTTGCCCACCTGTCTGGCTTCAGCCGCAGACATGGCCCCCTCCGCTACTGCCACAATGCTGAACTTTTTACCGTTCTTGACGCGGTGTGTGATGGCATTTGCAACCGCTTCCAGTTGATAAGGTATTTCGGGTAGCAAGATAACGTCAGCGCCACCGGCGATACCCGAGCCTAATGCAAGCCAGCCGGCACGGTGTCCCATAATTTCAACCACGATAATGCGGTGATGGCTATGAGCCGTACTGTGCAGGCGGTCAATCGATTCGGTCGCAATACCCAGGGCAGTATCAAAGCCAAAACTGGTATCAGTCAATGCCACGTCATTGTCGATGGTTTTGGGCATGGTGATCACATTCAGGCCTTTTCTCATTAATTGCAGAGCATTCTTTTGCGTGCCGCCACCACCGATACAGATCAGGGCATCCAGGTGGTTGGCCTCGTAGTTCTCGACAATGGAATCGGTCATATCCAGTATCTTGCCACCAACCTTCATCTTGTGCGGCTTGTCTCGTGAGGTGCCAAGGATTGTCCCGCCGATGGTAAGGATGCCTGACAGCACATCACCTTCCAGGCTGACCGCCCTGTTCTCCATCAGTCCACGGAAGCCGTCACGGAAGCCAATGATACGCATGTCAAAACTGGTTTGTGCTGCTTTCCCAACGCCACGAATGGCCGCGTTAAGGCCAGGACTATCGCCACCAGCTGTAAGGATCCCTATATATTTTGTCATCTATTTTGCTCTGGTAATCAAACTGTTTTTTTGTGAATGGAGCATACTTTAATGTGCCTGTCTCTGTAGGGCAAAGGAAAGATTTTGTCTCCGCAACGTATTGTGCCTTGTAATGTGGCAAATTTATTGAACCGCAAAGGCACAAAGTAAAATAATAAGGTCCTTTTTTCTAGTGTTTATTGTCGCTTTTCGGTTCGAAGCTTCTTCCACAAACTTTCGCATTGTTTCAGTGCACTGTTGAAAAATATGCCTTAGGTTAGTGCATAAGTAGAGACATATTTCTTCAAAAGTAACTGAAATATCGCAAGTAATTATTTATGGTATGGAATTTGCTTGCATTCCGATTTAGTGGATCGCCAAATAAGCGAATGACAGGATGGGAATAATGCGAGAAAAATTGATTTTGATCGGTAACGGTATGGCCGGCATGCGTACTCTGGAAGAGCTGCTGAAGCTGGATTCGGACATGTATGACATTACTGTGTTTGGGACCGAGCCTTACCCCAATTATAACCGAATCCTTTTGTCCCCGGTGCTGGCAGGTGAGAAGACTATTGATGACATCATTCTGAACAGTCGCGAATGGTACGCTGAAAACAACATCGAACTGCACACAGATTCAACAGTCAGTGAGATTAACCGTGTAAAACGCACCATCAAAACCGATGCAGGTGTTGAATTCAATTACGATCGTTTGTTGGTGGCTACCGGTTCCAGCCCATTCATTATTCCTGTTCCGGGCCATGATCTGGACGGTGTCATCGGTTTCCGCAATATCGCTGATGTGGATGCCATGATTCAGTCCTCAAAGGACTATAAGAAAGCGACTGTTATTGGCGGTGGCCTATTGGGTCTGGAAGCTGCCAACGGTCTGATGATTCAGGGCATGGATGTCACTGTAGTCCATCTCCTTGACAGCCTGATGGAGCGCCAGCTTGATCCACCTGCTTCCGATCTGCTTAAAACGTCGTTGATGGAGAAGGGGTTAAATTTTCTCATGGAGGCGCAGACGGCCGAGATTATCGGTGACCAGCGAGTTGAAAAAGTAAAATTTTCTGATGGCAGCGAACTTGATACAGATCTGGTAGTCATGGCCGTAGGCATACGGCCCAATATTGAGCTGGCAGAAAAAGCGGGGCTGTATTGCGAGCGTGGACTGCTCGTGTCCGATACCATGCAGACGTTTGATCCGCGTATTTATGCGGTAGGGGAATGTGTGCAGCATCGGGGTAATACCTATGGTCTGGTTGCACCATTGTTTGAGCAGGCCAAAGTCTGTGCCAACCATCTGGCAACGCTGGGTTATGGCCGCTACGAGGGTTCTGTTACCGCTACAAAGTTAAAAGTGACCGGCATTGATCTGTTTTCTGCTGGTAACTTTAACGGTGATGAAGACACGGAGGAGATTATCTTCCAGGATCCCAAGGCAGGGGTCTACAAGCGCCTGGTTTTACGTGATAACAAGCTGGAAGGTGCAGTGCTGTACGGCGATACCATCGACGGCGCCTGGTTCTTCCAGTTGATGCGTGAAGGAACCGATATTTCCGATATCCGCCGGCAACTACTCTTTGGTCAGGCACATCTTGGTAATTCCGGGCACGGTGGGGAGAGCACTGCTGCCAGCATGAGTGATGATGCACAGGTCTGTGACTGTAACGGCATTACCAAAGGTGAGATTGTGGCCGCTATCACCTCCAAAGGCCTGTTTACACTGGACGATGTCAAGGCACATACTAAGGCGGCGGCGTCATGCGGTTCCTGTGCCGGGCTGGTTGAACAGCTGCTTGAAAGCACGCTGGGCGGTGACTATACCACCCCTGAGAACAAACCGGTGTGCAAGTGTACTGACTTCACGCATGATCAGGTTCGTGCAGTCATACGCAATCAGAAGCTGACCTCCATACGAGCGTTATTTGATTACATGGAATGGCGTAATCCCGATGGTTGCCATATCTGCCGTCCGGCACTGAATTATTATCTGATTTCAAGCTGGCCAGAGGAGGCGGTTGATGATCCACAATCACGTTTCATCAACGAGCGTGCGCACGGAAATATTCAGAAAGACGGCACTTTCTCAGTGATTCCCCGGATCTGGGGCGGCAAGACGACACCTGATGAGTTACGTGTGATTGCCGATGCCGCTGAAAAATTTGATGCCGGTGAAGTGCACATCACCGGTGGGCAGCGTATCAATCTGCTCGGTATCAAAAAGGAAGCATTGCCTGAAATGTGGGATTTTTTAAGTGAACGTGGGTTGGTTTCCGGCCATGCTTACGGTAAGGCGCTACGCACAGTTAAGACCTGTGTCGGCTCAGCCTGGTGCCGCTTTGGTACCCAGGATTCTACTCAGATGGGCATCGATCTGGAAAAGCTGAGCTGGGGATCCTGGATGCCGCACAAATTTAAAATGGCTGTCTCCGGTTGTCCGCGCAACTGTGCAGAAGCCACCATTAAAGATTTTGGTGTGGTAGCCATTGAGTCCGGTTGGGAGCTGCACGTCGGCGGTAATGGCGGTGTTAAAGTACGCGCGACCGACATGCTTTGTCGTGTGAGAACGGCAGAAGAAGTAGAAGAATATGTGGCAGCGTTTATCCAGCTATACCGTGAAGAAGCGCACTATCTGGAACGTACTGCCCCCTGGGTGGAACGTGTTGGCCTGGGCTATGTGAAAGAACGTATCCTTGAAGATGAGGCGGGCCGCAAGGCATTGCAGAAACGTTTCCTTATCTCACAATCAATCTTCCAAAACGACCCCTGGAAGGCGCGTGCTAAAGGTGAGTCGGCACATGAATTTATGCCACTAAAAATAATAGGAGCCTGAACATGAGTGATATTGCAGAAAATGTAGCGTGGATCGAGGTAGGAAAGATTGACGATATTCCTCAATTGGGGTCACGTGTGGTTAAGCGTGCAGAGGGTGATATCGCCGTATTCCGGAATTCAGAGAATGAAATCTTTGCACTGTTGAACCGTTGTCCCCATAGGGGTGGCCCTTTGTCTGAAGGGATTGTTTACGGCAAGACGGTTACCTGCCCGATGCACAATTGGTGTTTGGGGCTGCGTAATGGTGAAGCGATTGCACCCGATGAAGGTTGCGCACCGACGTATCCGATAAAGATTGAAGGTGAAAAGGTATTTCTGTCATTGCAGCAGAGCAATGAATGTGATGGATGGACAGATTGAATTTTCTGTAGGCCCGACACATTCGGACAAATCTGTCATCTACCAAATTCGTTGTGCGAATGAATTCGCCCCTACATTGAATACTCCACCTGATTGGTGTGAGATGGTTATTACTAGAGACCAATAAACAAGATCGCCGACAAGGGGTGATCCTTTAAGGCCGTCATGGCTTTGGTCCGCGGGACTTCTTGCCAACACTGCGATACACAGTATTCAGGAAGCAATCGGTAATCCGAAAGTGATTGCCCGCAGGTGCTCCGTTTTTTTGTCACTAATTGATATGGATCAATTCCTGTAATGTGGGTCTCCTTTAGTATATGTCAGGAAAGGAGAGTTTCTGTATGTCATTAAAAATAGGCGGGATAACTGTTTCTACAGATGATGAGGGCTACCTGATTGATCCCGATGACTGGAGCAGGGAGATATGTGAGCATCTGGCACGGGATGAAGGCATTAAACTCAATGATGAGTATTGGAAAATAATAACCTGTATGCGCAATTATTTTGCTGATCAGAAAATAGCGCCCGGTACGCGATATGTTGCAAAATTTATTGCAGAAGAATTGGGTTATGGCAAAAAAGCAAGGAATTATCTCTTCAAAATATTTCCCTATGGTTATGTGAAGCAGGCCTGTAAAATTGCGGGGATGAGGCATCCGAGGGCCTGGAGTACAGGGTAAATAATAATTGGTGTACATCGGTCAAGTGGACTATCATTTAGCGTGTAGAATAACAAATGAAATTTTCAGGGTCAGATGAAGTGATTACTCATGCCACTGATTTAGTTGAATTCGCCTCCGACGCCGCCTTAGCCATCGACGTCAATGACAGGGTAGTGGCCTGGAACACCAGGGCGCAGCAGATGCTCGGCTATTCCCCATCCGAGGCGATTGGCCAGCAGTGTTGTAATGTGCTGCAGGCCACCCTGTCCGGCGGCGAGCCTCTGTGCCACCCTGATTGTGACGTCCTGCGGTCTTTCCGAAATTGCATACCTTACAACGTGCCCAACTGCCGCCTGCGGCACCAGAGCGGCAAATGGGTTATGGCCAGCATCTCCTCGGTTGCCATGTCGGAGCGGGCACGCCGCCTGTACGCCGACAAAATCATGGCCATCATTTTCCTCCGGGATGAGGCGATTGTAACGCCTGTGCCACAGCATCGTACCCTGCAGGTATTTACCCTCGGTGGTTTTGGTATGGTGGCGGGTGGCCACAGCATTGATATCGGTAAATGGAAGCGCAAACACGCCGTGACGCTGCTGAAATACCTGGTCACCCAACTCGACCGTCCCGTACACCGCGAACGTTTGATCGACTGCCTGTGGCCGGATGTTGGCGAAAAGCAGGGATGGGGCCGTCTCAAAGTAACCATGTATTGCCTACGGCAAGAGTTGCGCGCAAATGGCGTAAAAGATGAAGTTGTGAAGACGGTTGATAATGCCTACCTGCTCAGACGCGATGTGATTTGGGTGGATACGGACGTCTTTGAACGCTTTGTCACCGAGGGACAGATGCTGCAGCAACGAGAGCAATGGAGCGAGGCCTTGAGCCGTTACAATGAGGCAAGACATCTGTATCAGGGCGATTATCTGGAAGAAGAGACATATTCGGACTGGTGTGCCGAAGAGCGGGAGCGGCTGCATGAACTTTATCTGGAGATGTTGGCCAGAACCGCAGAATGCTACCTGGAACTCGGCCAGTGTGCTGATGCGATACAGATTTGCCGAAAAGCCCTGGTATTTGATCCTTGTCGAGAGAACTTCCATTTTATACTGATGGAGTACCTGGTGAAGGACGGTCGTCCTGATTTAGCGCTGGTTCAATACCGCCACTGCCAACAGGTTTTGGTCCGGGAGTTTGGTGTACAGCCGCTGCCTGAGACGCAGCGGCTGTATCAGCAAATTCTCAAGGGGGGAGATACCACTCGTCAGGCCAGCAGTCAGGGCCGAAACTGACACATTGAGTACAGCGCCTTCAGTTAGGCTAATCCAGCACCAGCCCGGTAGTCGTACCGTTTGCCCGACGATAGCCAGACCACTCACAATCTTGTGTCACCGAAGTGTCACCAGCGAATGATACATCTACCGTACATACTTAATTTACTGTTAGTTCGGAGGGTGGCCAGGGTCGGGCGCTATGATCGGGAAGCATATTAGGGAGTCTTTCGTTGCGCGTATCTGGTTGGAGCCTGAAGAAAGTGGGGGCACGACGTGGCGCGGACACATTCGACATGTCCAGAGCGAAAAGGATGAGTATTTTCAGGATTTAATGAAAATGCGCGAATTTTTAAGTCGGGTAAGCGGGGTAACGGGACCTCCGTTGACTGCAAAACCGCTCATGGATGCCACGAAATCGGAGCCAGGTGCTGGCCAAACATGAAGCAGATAGATTAGTCGGAGAAACGAATGCAATCATCAATAGAGCAACCAACAGAAGCGGAAGTCGCTAAAGCACAGGGTGGCCCAAACAGTCTTCAATTTGAGGTTAATTGGGGAGAAAAGCTTTGTTTTGGTGTTATCCCTCGCGCTTTGGTTAAAGATGGTTTTTTTAAATGGCATAAGTTCAGCAGGCTGCTGGATTCATTTGTTGCACGGATCGGGGTTTTAGACATGATAAGGCGAACAAATATGATTACCGGGTTTTCTACCAAAAGATGGTGGGTCCCTGCTTTGGGGGTTTTTACAATTGTTCTTTGGATGGGACCAGTACCAGAAAGCAGAGCAGCAGAGTCTGGCGAACAGCTTTTTCAAGGTAAATGCGCGAGCTGTCATTCTATCGGGGGAGGTAAAATTGTTGGTCCCGATCTGGCCGGTGTCCACGACAGGCGGTCACAGGAGTGGCTTGAGAAATTTGTAAAATCACCGCAATCGGTGATTGAAAGCGGTGATCCCGATGCAGTCGCCATATATGAAAAATTTAATAAATTTCCCATGCCAGCTGGTCTCATAACGGATAAGGAGATCAAGGAAGTACTGGCATACATTAAAGTGGCAAGTGCGGCCGGTTCAGGCGAAACGCAAGCGGCTGTGGCGGTGAAGAAGCCAGAAAAGGTCGCGACCAAAGAGGACATAACCCGTGGGCTAAATCTGTTTCAGGGTAAAGCCCGTTTTGAAAATGCGGGGCCAACTTGTATCTCCTGTCACGACGTAAAAAATGATGCCGTGATAGGCGGTGGTGTTCTTGCGAAGGAATTAACCACTGTATTTTCAGAATTGGGTGGTCCCGGTGTACGGGCTATTTTGGGTGGGGCGCCTTTTCCTGTGATGGAGGCCGCCTACAAGGACAAGGCATTGACTAAAACAGAAGTATTTTCTCTGGTTGCTTTTTTGGAGAGCGCCGATGAACAACATGCCTATCAAAAGCCAAGAGATTACGGCACAGGGCTTCTCCTCAGTGGCATAATAGGCGCATTCATTTTATTTGGATTTTACTCCCTGCTCTGGTTGCGGCGGAGAAAAGATTCGGTAAACCAGAAGATTTATGACCGGCAGGTCAAATCTGAATAGAAAAATAGTTTCACGACTTTGTGCGGCGATTAAGCAAGTTTAACCAAAAGAACGGGTATATATCATGGGCTGGATAAAAGACATTATTTCACCAGAAACTCGGCAGTGGGAAGAGTTCTATAGAAATCGTTTCCAACACGATCGTATTGTTAGAAGTACGCACGGTGTGAACTGTACTGGAGGGTGCTCCTGGCAGATTCACGTTAAGGATGGAATCGTTGTTTGGGAAACGCAACAGCTGGATTACCCATTGCTTGAAGATTCTCTTCCGCCTTATGAACCCCGAGGGTGCCAAAGGGGCATATCCTATTCCTGGTATCTGTATAGCCCACTCCGTATTAAGTACCCATTAATCAGAAGCGCACTGATAGAAGCCTATCGTGAAGAGAAGAAAAAGGCGGGTGGCGATCCTTTACAGGCATGGGGATCTTTGCAGGCCAATTCTGAAAAACGCAGGAAGTATCAAAAAGCACGCGGTATGGGCGGCTTTATGCGGGCCAGCTGGGATGAAGTGCTTGAAATTATGGCGGCTGCAAACATCTATACCGCCAAAAAATATGGACCGGACCGGCTCTTTGGTTTTTCGCCGATCCCGGCCATGTCTATGTTGAGTTATGCGGCTGGCGGACGTTTCCTGCAATTGTTCGGTGGCGTCAATCTCAGTTTCTACGACTGGTACTGCGACCTGCCGACTGCCTTCCCTGAAATCTGGGGTGAGCAAACAGACGTTTGTGAAAGTGCCGACTGGTACAACTCAAAAATGATTGCCGACATGGGGGCGTGTCTGAACATGACACGCACACCGGATTGCCACTTTTTTGCGGAGTCCAGACACAACGGCACCAAGGCAGTTGTGTTCTCTCCCGATTTCTCTCAGGTCTGCAAATATGCGGATCAGTGGGTTCCTCTGCACGCCGGTAGTGATGGCGCACTCTGGATGGCCGTCTCGCATGTCATCCTGAAAGAGTTCCACCATGACAAACAGACTCCCTATTTCCTTGAGTACTCCAAAAAATACACCGATAGTGCGTTCCTGGTGAAGCTGGAGAAAGACGGTGACCACTATAAGCCAGGTCGGTTGCTGCGTGCCAAAGAGTTACAGAAATTCAAAGATATAAGTAATGGCGACTGGAAATTCGTCAGCTGCGACGAAAATGACGGGCGTATGGTAGTTCCCAAGGGTTCGATGGGTCATCGCTGGGATAAAGAGCCCGGCAAATGGAACATGAAACTCGAAGACACGGTGGACAATAAGCCTTATGACCCTGCGTTGACGTTCCTGAACGATAATGATGACGTTCTGCAAACCGAGTTTATTGAATGGGGCCTCGATAAGAAATCACTAAGGGGTGTGCCAGTCAAGAAGGTTAAAACAACATCAGGAACTGCCGTTGTAACTACCGTTTATGACTTGATTATGGCCCAGTACGGGGTGGGTCGTGGCCTCGAGGGTGATTATCCCGCTGACTATACCGACAAAGATGCGTCCTATACGCCAGCATGGCAGGAAATATTTACCGGTGTAGATTCCAAAACGATCCTGCAGTTTGCGCGTGAATGGGCCAATACCGCCAACATAACCCAGGGCAAGTGCATGATCATCATCGGTGCCGGTATTAATCACTGGTACCATGCTAACCTCATGTATCGCGCCGGGGCGATGGCCTTGATGTTAAGCGGTTGTGTCGGTCGTAACGGCGGTGGACTTAACCACTATGTAGGGCAAGAAAAACTTGCCCCCTCGGACTCCTGGGGCAGTATTGCATTTGCAAAGGACTGGCATGATGCGGTTCGACTGCAGCAGGCGCCCTTGTGGCATTACATCAATACCTGTCAGTACCGTTATGACGGACAGTATTCCCGGTACAACACCGTACCCGATAACGAAATGACCCGTATGCATACAGCTGACACGATTTTCAAGTCGGTACGCAACGGCTGGATGCCTTACTATCCACAGTTTAATGCCAACCCGCTTGAACTGTGCAAAGATGCGATTCAAGCCGGTGCCAAAGATGATGATGACATCAAAAAGGCCGTTCTAGAAAAACTGAAGTCCAAGGAACTCGAGTACTCAATCGCCGATCCGGAGGCCCCGGGAAACCACCCAAGGGTCTGGTACATCTGGCGGGGCAACGCGATCACCGGCAGCATGAAGGGCCATGAATACTGCCTGAAGCATTACCTGGGTACACACTCCAATGTTATCGGCAAGGATTCGGACGATCACACTGAAGAGGTGAAGTGGCATGATGTGGCCCCGGTTGGAAAAATGGATCTGGTGGTGGACCTGAATTTTCGCATGGATTCCTCGGCGCTTTATTCCGATATAGTGCTGCCGGCGGCTTCCTGGTACGAAAAGGCGGATCTAAACAGTACGGATCTGCACTCCTTCATTCATCCATTGTCAGCAGCGATTGCCCCTGTGTGGGAATCCAAAACGGACTGGGATATTTTCAAGGCCCTTGCAAAAGCCACCAGTGACCTGGCGAAGACCCACTTCTCCGAACCGCAGAAGGACATCGTTGCCTCCCCGTTGGCCCATGATACGGCCGATGAGATTACCCAGCCTGAGATTAAGGACTGGTATAAGGGCGAGTGTGAGGCGATCCCCGGCAAGAGTATGCACAAGCTTGCAATCGTTGACCGTGACTACACCAAGATCTACGAGAAATACATTACTCTTGGAGACAATATCAGGAAAAAAGGCCTGGGCGCACACGGCAATCATTATATGTGCGAGGCCGAGTACGATGAGATGATTGAATCCAACCATTTCCCCACACGGGAATTCGAAGGCAAGATCTATCCATCCATTGAAGAAGATGAAATGGCCTGTAATGCTGTACTCCATCTTTCTACCCTGACCAACGGCAAGTTGACGGTCAGAGCCTATGAAAATATGGAGAAGAAAACCGGTCTTGATCTGGTTGATCTGGGCAAAGGCAGTGAAGACGTGAAAATACGTTACGCCGATTTACAGGCTCAGCCGAGACGATACAACAATTCGCCCCTATGGTCTGGCATCATGACTGACGGCAGGGCCTACTGCGCCTACACCTACAACGTCGACAAGCTGGTCCCATGGAGAACATTGACAGGTCGCCAGCATTTTTATCTCGATCACGAAATGTATATTGGCTATGGCGAGAATCTCCCAACCTACAAACCGGCACCAAAGCCAGAGGTTTACGGAGATTTGAAGGAGACCCTGAAGAATGGTGAAGCCCTGGTGCTTAACTATCTCACTCCCCATGGCAAATGGCATATCCATTCGACCTATATGGAAAACCTGCGCATGTTGACGCTGTCCCGCGGTTGTGAGCCTTGCTGGATGAGCGAGGTCGATGCCGAAAAACTGGGTATACAGGATAATGACTGGGTCGAGGTGCATAACGACCACGGTGTCTATTGTACACGGGCTGTAGTGAGTGCGCGTATTCCTCGCGGTGTCTGCATTGTCTACCACGTGCCGGAAAGGACAGTAGGTATACCGAAGTCCCAGCTTCGTGGCGGCAGGCGTGGAGGTGGCCATAATAGCGTAACGCGAATTCACCTGAAGCCCAATTATCTATCCGGTGGTTACGGTCAATTCAGCTATCACTTTAATTACTGGGGTCCCATTGCACCACAACGGGATACACATGTGAT
>JAADJE010000005.1 GCA_013150915.1 Gammaproteobacteria bacterium | reverse complement strand
GTCATGCCGGGCTTGACCCGGTATCCAGTAAGTCGTTGAAACCGCTGGATTCCGGCCTGCGCCGGAATGACGGAATTGTTTGCCGGAATGAAGGAGAGATGTTATCGATAGTCATGTCTCCAACACCATTGGGTTCCCTGCATCCCAAGCACTGCGACAACGACAGCAAAATAAGATCAGGTTAACGGGACAGCAGTGATCTAAAAATGAAACCACTTTATTCTGTCTTTGAATCCCTTAATATTCTATTATTGCAGGACATTATATCAATTCATGGTTGTCTTTGGCCCACACGATTCCGCGCAGACCCATTAAATATTAGTTTCAAACTTCAGCTTTCAGGTAAAAGCAATTTTCTTTAAATTAGACTTTTAACTGATCTTTTATAACGCTATGTCTTGACATTTATGACTACAAGGTTATATTTGCAAAGACTATTTTTATTATAGAGTTATAAGTTTAAGTTTCTATTACAAAGGTGGATGGCATAAGTGGCATGCATGCTGCATTTATTAGTAGTCTTTGCATAAACAAACTTGCCTTGATTATTTTACTACAGTGATTTCAAATCTATGATCGGGAGTGTTGATATGGCAGCAGCAAAAAAGAAAAAGGCGAGTAAGAAGAAGGCCACGAAGAAGAGAGTGGCTAGCAAGGTAACGAAAAAGAAGGCAGTAAAGAAACGTGCTACAACTAAAAAGCGTGCAGCAAAGAAGGCAACTAAAAAGAGGGCAGTAAAGAAAAGAACTGCAAAGAAGGCTATTAAGAAAAGGGCGACTAAAAAGAAAGCAACCAGGAAGGCCACCAAAAAGAAGGCGGCAAAGAAAAGGGCCGCTAAGAAATCCGTTAAAAAGAAGGTGGTGAAGAAAAAGGCCGCCAAGAAGTCCATCAAAAAGAAGGCGGTGAAGAAAAAGGCCGCCAAGAAGTCCACCAAAAAGAAGGCGGTGAAGAAAAAGGCCGCTAAGAAGTCCACCAAAAAGAAGGCGGTGAAGAAAAAGGCCGCTAAGAAGTCCATCAAAAAGAAGGCGGTGAAGAAAAAGGCAAGGAAGAAGGCAAGTAAGAGGAAATAGTGTCCTAATAGCGCTGTTTCCTGTCAACAAAGATTACGGGCACCCAATGGGTGCCCGTTTTTCTTTCCAGATATACACTAAACAAGATTCGGGTCAGTAAGATGAAAAAAGAGTCATATAAATCATTGGTTCAGGCCTGCCTGGATTCAAAGAATAATAAAGTTAACGAGATTATGCCGTGGGATCTAGTCGATCTGTTGAGGAGTAAGGCACCTTTTCTGCTTGATGTAAGAGAGTTGGACGAATTCAAGATAATACAAATGAAAGACTCACTCAACGTGCCGAGGGGTATTCTGGAATCGGCCTGTGATTATGATTATGAGGAGACCGTGCCTGATCTTGTGGTCGCTCGTGACAGGGATATCGTCGTGATCTGTCGGTCTGGTTACCGCAGTGTTCTTGCATGCTCGGTTATGCAGTTGATGGGATATCGTTCGGTTGTTTCGCTTAAGACAGGGATAAAAGGCTGGAATGATTATGATCAACCTCTATTTGATGCCAACAATAATAAACTGGATGGTGATGATGCATGGGAAATACTCAATCAGCCGGTCAGAAAAGATCAGAAAACACCGGTTGAACCCTAAGGAAACTCTGATTGACCCTGTAAATTATTCTGATTAATTCCAATTAAATGGGTCTGTAATTTTTTTCGTGAAAAACGTGAATACGTCACATATTTCTTGATTATTATTTTGTAGAATTCTTTTGTACCGTAGAAAAAGTGAGTAGAGCCGATATGGATATCGGATGCTGCCATATGAGTCGATAACCTCATAGCGTGAATCAAGGATGATGCCAAAACTTTACCGGTACAGGACCCTGTACTGTAATGGTACAGGGTTTTTTCTTATTATATGTGTTGGCACAATAATAGTTGATTTGTTCTTCGTGGACGAGTGACTTTTATGAGAGCGGCCCTTAAATCTTACAGGCATCCGAGATGGCCTGTAATTCTCCTCGTTTGTGGATTTTAATATTACGCCGTGTAACAGTGAGTATCCCCCTGTCGTGCAGGTCTCGAATGATACGTGAGAAGGTCTCGGGTTTCAGTGATAAGCGTGACGCCATTACGCCCTTGGGTATATGGAGATCAAAGCTGTCCTGACCTGTACCGGCTAATTCAAGCAGATATGAGGCTACTCGGCGGGTACCATTCTGTAAGCTGAGGACATCAATTTCCCTGATTAGCCCATGGAGTCGCAGACTCATAACGCCCATTAGCAGAAAGCAACTGTCAATGGATTCCTTCAGCATAGAAACAAAGTCTTTTGAGTTCAGAGAGATAATTTCTGTATCATTGAGAGCACTGGCACAGACAGGGTAACGGGGACGTTCAAGAAACATAAGTGCTTCACCAAAGGTTTGCCCTGCCGTAAAGATCTCGATGACTTTTTCATTTCCATCGGGTGACAGGCGGAAAAGTTTAATCTGTCCCGTTAGGATCAGGTAAAAACGTTTTGCTTCATCATCCTGTTCAAACAGGTGTGCTCCTTCCTTCAGATGCATGTGTTCTGCAAGTCTAGCAACCCGTTCCAGCTGTTCGAGAGTAAGGCGCTCAAAGAGTAGATTCTCTTTTAATTGTTTTATCATGCTGATGGATCATAACGATAAAGGGGAGAAGAGAAAAGGGAATCAGGATTTTTTTACCGCAGAGGACACGGGGGCACAGAGGAAAAAATGTTACACAAAAGAATGGACTATTGCTGCTATTTCCACCCTCTAGCTGTCGAACAACTGCCAGGATAACTTATGTCTCTGTGGCCTGTCTGGCCTATGGGATTGGCTGGCTTCTAAGATGAAAAAAGGGCCAGGTTAGAAAACCTGGCCCCGTGTTGGTGGGCCCACAGGGACTCGAACCCCGGACCAAGAGATTATGAGTCTCCTGCTCTAACCAACTGAGCTATAGGCCCCTTGTGTGAATCACTGATTTGGCTCAAGGAAGCTGCGTAGGTGCTCTGAGCGTGAAGGGTGACGGAGCTTGCGCAGTGCCTTGGCTTCAATCTGACGAATGCGTTCCCGGGTTACATCAAACTGCTTGCCCACTTCTTCCAGTGTATGGTCTGTATTCATACCAATACCGAAACGCATTCGCAGTACCTTGGCTTCACGTTGTGTCAGGGTATCAAGAATACCAGTAGTAGCAAACTTCAGGCCGGAACCTGTCGCTGAATCCATCGGCGCCTCGATATTTTTATCTTCAATGAAATCACCGAGATGTGAATCTTCGTCGTCGCCGATGGGTGTTTCCATGGAGATCGGTTCTTTGGCAATTTTTAATACCTTGCGTATTTTTTCTTCTGGCATTTCCATGCGCTCAGCAAGCTCTTCCGGCGTCGCTTCACGGCCAAGTTCCTGCATGATCTGGCGCGATATGCGGTTTAGCTTGTTGATGGTCTCGATCATGTGTACAGGAATACGAATAGTACGTGCCTGGTCAGCGATGGATCGCGTAATGGCCTGTCTTATCCACCAGGTGGCATAGGTGGAAAACTTATAACCACGCCGGTATTCAAACTTGTCTACGGCTTTCATCAGGCCGATGTTCCCTTCCTGGATGAGGTCAAGAAACTGCAGCCCACGGTTGGTATATTTTTTTGCAATAGAAATAACCAGACGTAGATTGGCTTCAACCATTTCTTTCTTTGCACGACGCGCCTTCGCCTCACCAATAGATACCAGACGATTAATTTCTTTTAGCTCGTGAATGGGCAGACCGGCCACTTCCGCAATAGCGGTTAGTCTGGCCGCCAGGCTGGCAATGCGGTCTCGTTTGCCAACCAGAACTGCGTTATCCCCTTTACCGGATGCAATGACCTCATCCAGCCATTTGATTTCAGTTTCATGGCCTGGGAATATCTCAATAAATTTTTTCCGGGTGATGCGCCCCTGTTTGACTACGATGCGCATTATTTCACGTTCGCTAGCACGAATTTCACCCACCATGGTTTTTACACCGGTGATGAACATCTGGGTCTGTTTTGGAGTGAAGCGAATTTCCAGAAATTCTTTAGACAGTTTCGTCTGAATCTTTTTGACTGCAGGGGCTCCTGGGCCTTTCTGGTCGATTGCTTTTATCAGGCGGTTATACAGGCGTTTCAGACTCTTGAAGCGTCTGACGGCCTCTTCAGGGTCAGGCCCAGTAGGTTCGTCGTCTTCATCATCCTTTTTCTCCGCACCAATGGCTACTTGTGCAGGAGTGGGAATAACATCCGGTTCGTTGGGGTCGATGTAGCCCAACAGCAGATCAGTCAGCCGCATTTCTTCATTCTCGATCAATGCAACTTTTTCCAGCAGGGATTCAATAATAAATGGGCTGGTGGCAGAGGCGCCCATGCTTTGGCGAATACCTTCTTCAATGCGTTTGGCCAGCTTAATTTCATCTGCACGCGTCAACAGATCGACGGTGCCCATCTCGCGCATGTACATGCGCACCGGGTCAGTCGTGCGGCCAAATTCACTTTCCACTGCGGAGGTGAGTACCGCTTCAGCTTCTTCTACAACAGCCTCGTCCGTTGTTTCAGCTTTCATGATAAGGCTGTCAGCATCAGGCGGCTGATCGTAGACGTCAATACCCATGTCATTGATCATCTGTACGACATTTTCTATCTGATCAGTGTCGTGGACATCCTCTGGTAGATGATCATTGATCTCGCTATAGGTTAGAAAACCCTGCTCGCGACCCTTAAGAATCAGCTTTTTCAGTTGTAATCGTTTTGTTTCAAGATCCATACAGATGAGACTCGTGACAGAAAAGTTGGCAGATGATAAATCTAATCCTGATCAGCTAAAGATGGAGCTAAATGCCCATATATCAATAACCCTGTT
Organism: Gammaproteobacteria bacterium; assembly: GCA_013150915.1. GTDB lineage: Bacteria > Pseudomonadota > Gammaproteobacteria > BMS3Bbin11 > BMS3Bbin11 > BMS3Bbin11. Next base: position 52,956 of record JAADJE010000005.1, on the reverse strand, counting down.
TTTTTAATGACGGAAATGGTAACGCGCTTATTCCATCTATGTTCTAATTTTTTAGTACACGCCTTTCCTGCTGCAGGCTACGCAGTCGCATTTTATCTTCTTCACTTAGTTTAGTTGAGCCCGTAGTTATTTTCTTTGTTTCCTGATCGATGGACATTAAATGCAGACGGTTAATCGCATCAAGAAACTCTGTTTTTAGCGCTTCATCTCCAAGTTCGATACCTGAGCTGGCTAGCTCACACAGGCGATCGTAATAAACCGTTTGACGAAAACGTTCGATTATAGCACTACTTGTCAAATCAGGGCGACCTTTGATTATATCAATGATCTCACTGAGAATATCCATGCCAGCCAGCTCCAGTACACGTAGATACGCCAGATTACTGACTTCATGCCCAAGTTTCGGCTGATTGAGTAACAGGGTGAGGGTTTTGCTTATTAGATTGTACTTTTTGCTGTTAGACGAGGTGACTTTTAGACGACCTGATGGTTGTTTTGGCTGATCCAGCATCAAGTTCGCCAGGCCCTGCTCATCCATGGCGGTAATCTCTGCCAGTTTTTTCATCAACAGCGCTTTGAGTGTTCCACGTGGCAGATTGTTGAATAATGGCCGGGCCAGTGCTGCCAGTTTTGCCTTGCCGTCCATGCGATTTAGATCTATGTCTTGTGCAAGATGGCTCAACATGTATTCGGGCAGGGGCAGGGCTTTCTCGTGCAGTTTCTCCACAAAAACATCATGTCCCAGTTTTCTGACATAGCTGTCCGGGTCTTCGCCATCCGGCAGGAAAAGGAAACTGGCCTGTTTCCCATCACGCATCGATGGCAGGGCATTTTCCAGCGCACGCCAGGCTGCCTGCCGTCCTGCACGGTCGCCGTCGAAAGAGAAGATGATTTCATCACATCGGCGGAACAGCATTTCAATGTGTGTGGATGTAGTTGCTGTTCCCAGTGCGGCGACCACATTCTCTATGCCAGCCTGTGCCAGTGCGATGACATCCATGTAGCCCTCAACAACCAGCGACTGATTTTGTTTACCGATGGCATTGAGTGCCTGGTGCAGGCCGTAGAGTTCCTTGCCCTTATGAAAGACAGGCGTCTCCGGAGAGTTGAGGTATTTGGGTTCGCCATCACCGAGTATTCGGCCACCGAAGGCAATTACACGTCCACGTTGGTCATGGATAGGAAAGATAATGCGGTCGCGAAATTTGTCGTAAACACGTCCCTGGTCATTGGATGAGATAAGTCCCGCCGTCTCGAGGTTTTTACTGGAGATGCCTTTTGCCATCAGAGAATTAAGCAGGTCATCCCAGCTGTCTCTGGCAAAGCCCAGTTCGTAGTGGGCGGCAACGTCACCCGACAGGCCACGTTCAATCAGGTAGTTTTTTGCTGATTCAGTTTCACGTAAACGCCGCTGGAAATGTTGGTTTGCCAAATCCAGTACGCCATACAGGTCGGCCTGCTTGCGTCGCTCGCTAGAATTTCCCTGACGGGCTGCTTCAGGGATGATCATGCTGTAGCGTCTGGCCAGCTCCTCGATGGTTTCGCGGAAGCCCAGGTTGTCATAATCCATCAGGAAGCCGATGGCTGTGCCGTGCGCACCGCAGCCGAAACAATGATAAAACTGCTTGTTCGGGCTGACGGTAAATGAGGGGGTTTTCTCATCATGAAACGGGCAGCAGCCCTTGTACTCACGGCCAGCCTTTTTTAATGGCACGCGGCTGTCGATGATTTCGACTATATCTGCACGAGCCAGTAGCTCGTCGATAAATTCCGGTGGTATGCGCCCGCTCATCAGGCCCCCGGGGGCATTACCCTAGTGTAGTGCTTCATATTGTTTAATGAATAAGCGCGACGAGAAGCTGTTAGCTACAAGGCAGGTTTCGCAGTAAATGGTTGCTCCCTTTGCAAGGAAGCTAACGCCGTAGATGACAACTTCTCGCCGCGCCTTGTCTTGAACCATTTGTGGGCCTCTTAATCGTTAAACAATATGAAGCACTACTCTAGTAGCTGGTCTTTTATGCTTTTGCTGACTGCAGCCATGTCGGCCTTGCCCTGCAATAATGGTTTTAGCCTTCCCATGACCTTGCCCATGTCTTTCATACTGCTGGCGCCAGTCTGCTCGATCACGGATTTAATGTGCTGATTAATTTCTTCCACCGACATCTGTTCCGGCAGGTATTCGATCAGGACATCAAGTTCACTTTTTTCCCTGTCGGCAAGGTCCTGGCGACCGCCTTTGAGGAACTGGGAAATGGAATCACGTGCCTGTTTGACCTGCTTTTCGATGACAGCAAGTACCTGTACTTCGTCAAGCTCGGTGCGTTCATCCACCTCGCGGCGCTGGATAGCGGCACGCAACATGCGCAGGGTGTCTTTCCGCACGATGTCTTTGTCGCGCATTGCCTGTACGGCATCGTTGGCTATCCGTTCCTTGGTGGAAGCCATAGCAGGGAAGTTCTAAACCGGTAGGCTAAAAGTTGCGGGTAAGACGCTGACGATCGCGTGAGATACGTTTCATTTCACGTTTTTTTGCAGCAGCCATCTTGCGTTTACGGACGGTGGTGGGTTTTTCGTAGGACTCGCGACGGCGGACTTCGGTAAAAACACCGGCTTTTTCACAAGAACGGCGAAATTTACGGAGAACGATATCGAAGGGTTCACCTTCGCGGATACGTACACTTGGCATGCAATGGTTCCTTTAAATACATCAATAATTTTGAGAGCAGCGCATTATAACCGCCTTTTTTATTTTTGTACATCTATCTTAATGTGGCTGTGAACGAAATAAAAACATCAAAATCTTTTTACCACAGAGGACACAGAGGGCAAAGATTGAAAAGAGAAATGCTTGTACCGATAATCAAAATAGAGTGTAGGAGCGTCGTCCTCGGCGCGATTGTTTCAGAGGCAAACAGGTTTTTTTAGAATAATCGCGCCGAGGACGATGCGCCTACAAATATAATAAAGTTACCCTTAGCTTTCCCAAAAACCTCTGAGCCCTCTGTGGTAAATAGCTTTTGACTTTGAAACCTGAAACTTGTACTTAGGATAGAATCGGGCATTACGTTGTCCCGTCGGAGTAAAAAATGCAAAATATTTATCTCGTTAATGTTCTTTCATCGGACAAAACAGGCCTGGTCTCTGCGATCAGCGGCTGTTTGTTCGATCTTGGTATTAATTTGGGCAGCACCAACTTCAGTGTGCTCGGTAGCGGTGCAAAGTTTACCGCAGTTTGCGAATCCAACCCGGAGATTACAAAGGCAGCACTTGAGGAGACATTGGGATCATTGCCAGAACTCGCCAATGCTGAAATACAGGTAGTCGATTTTGAATTTTCAGCAGAACCTGCAGCGAATACTGAAATTACTCACCGTATTACGATACAGGGTGGTGATCACCCGGGACTGCTTGCACGTTTGACCGAGGTATTCATTGAATTTGATGCCAATATCGTTCGTTTGAATGCTGACCGTCTGAATAATGACGGGCAGGATCAGTATCTAATCCAGATTGCCGCCTGGATACCGGTTGGGCGGGAAGGTGCCTGTCTGGCATCTATTGGCAATACCGCCAGTGCATTGCAGATGCAGTGCAGCTATACACGCATGCCCGGCGAATTTGGTCGAGATAATGGTTTAGGTCAATAACCCACAATCAGGCTGATACAGATGTTGGTACTGGGAATAGAAACTTCCTGTGACGAGACGGCGGTCGCATTGTATGACAGTGTACAGGGGCTACTGGCTGATCGATTGTATTCACAGATAGCCATCCACGCTGAGTATGGTGGCGTCGTCCCCGAGCTGGCCGCTCGGGATCATATCCGTAAGCTGGTGCCTCTGATCCGCAAGTCGCTAGAGGACTCGAGACTTGGTCTGCAGGATATTGATGGTGTTGCATATACCCGTGGACCAGGTCTTGCGGGCGCTCTACTGGTTGGTGCCACTATGGGGCAGGCACTGGCATTCGGGCTGGCCGTACCGGCCGTGGGTGTGCACCATATGGAAGGTCACTTACTGGCACCGATGCTGGAACAGACTCGACCACATTTCCCGTTTCTGGCACTGCTGGTCTCCGGTGGGCACACCTTGCTGGTAGATGTGGCAGGGCCTGGAGAATATAATATCCTCGGGGAATCACTGGATGACGCAGTGGGCGAAGCCTTTGATAAAACCGCCAAACTGCTTGGCCTGGCTTATCCTGGGGGGCCGTCGGTTGCAAAAGAAGCCGAGAAAGGGCGGATGGACCGCTTCAAGTTTCCGCGGCCCATGACAGACCGTCCCGGTCTTGATTTCAGTTTCAGCGGGTTAAAGACATTTACCCTGATCACAGCACGCGAGCATGAAGATGATAATCAACAATTAACAGATCAGATACGTGCCGACATTGCTCTGGCCTTTCAGGAAGCTGCTACCGATACGCTGTTAATAAAGGCGAGGCGGGCACTGCAACAGACCGGGTATGAGCAACTGGTCATCGCCGGCGGTGTCGGCGCCAACAAGTCGCTTCGTCAAAAGCTCAATGAAATGGCCGAACAGGAGAACATCAGTGTGTACTTCCCGCGACCGGAATTTTGCACTGATAATGGTGCGATGATTGCGTATGTCGGCTGTCTTCGTTTATCGGCAGGCGAGTCAGAGGGTATGGCCGTCGCGGTTAAGCCAAGGTGGAAGCTCTCTGACTTAAAGCCACCTGGGGAAAGAAAGCATAAAGTTAAAAGTTAAAAGGTTCTGGTTGTTTCTTTCAACTTTTGGCTTTGAACTTTAAACTTAGCACTTATGCTACTGAGTATTATTAAGGAAATGACCTGATGATGGATATTATTTACCTGCATGGACTTGCCGTCAATGCGCAGATAGGTGTTTGGGACTGGGAAAAGCAGATCACCCAGAGATTGACGATTGACCTGGATATGGGTGCCGATATCCGAATTGCCGCTGTCAGTGATCGGCTTCAAGATACCTTGAACTACAAGGAAGTGGCTAAGCGTGTCATCAGTTTTGTAGAGGATAATCATTTTAATCTTGTCGAAGCACTGGCGGAAAAGATCGCCGATATTCTGCTGGATGAATTTGAGATCCCCTGGTGCCGCATCAAGTTGAACAAAATGGGGGCAATCAATGGTGGACGAGATGTCGGCGTAATCATTGAGCGGGGCAAGGCCGGGTGACACAGATTTATGTTAGTGTTGGCAGTAACCAGCAGGCTCGGCAGTGTGTCCCCATGGCCCTCGCTGCAATCAAGTCAGAATTTTCACCTGTTGCTCAGTCGCCAGTGTATGAATCGGTTGCCATCGGTTTTGATGGAGAAAACTTTCTTAACCTGGTGATAGGTTTTGATACCGCTTTATCTCTTTCTGAACTTGCCGATAAACTTGATCAGATCGAGCAATCCTGTGGACGAAGGCGTGGTGAAGAACAGTTCACATCGCGCACCATGGATCTGGACTTATTAATTTATGGCGATTTGCGTCGTCACGATAATGAATATGATATTCCGCGTAATGAAATTATCCGTTATGCTTTTGTTCTGAAACCCCTGTCGCAACTCGTGCCGGATCATGTACATCCTGAGCTGGGGGTGAGTTTCTCTCGACTGTGGCAGGAGGGAGATTTTTCCGGACAGGAATTGTGGGAGATTGAGTTGTAGTTTTCTTTCTCACCTGTACCAGGGGCCTGTGTGTCAGCACGTAAGATTGACAATTCACTTATGCATCAATAGTATCTGAGGTAATTAGAGTACAGATGGCACATCCGACCCAGTTAAATCAGGGCAGGGGGGGGGAATGGAGCACAAACACAAGCGGGGCGAGATGGCTCCGGTTCCAGATGACTTGATGAAGTTTCTCAATGAAGACCAGCTCATAGTGTACCATGGTGTGGAACGATTCGGTTGGTATATAAAGTTTATCAGACGACCTTTGTTTCAGCGGCCTATGTGTGTTCTGTCAAACCCTGAGGGGACCAAGCTCGCTATACTGGAGGACGATGGAAGCATCAATGAAGATGCCGAGATTCAGTTACGGAGCTAGGTGCTTAGCGCCAGGTTTTTTGTGTCTCATGTGCGTGTGACTTTTGTGAAGCTTGTTCGTGGTCCTCGCCCTTCGGGCTAGCCTGTGCCAGCAGGACGAAAGAAGGCCAGAGATATTTATGAAGAATGTATCAGCGTACCTCCACCCAGATTTTTACCTTTCCCCTTTCATTACCGGTCTTTGAATGCCCATTCCCTTTTGTGCTCTCGAGTACTGGAAGGCGGAAACGGATAAAGCCTGGTGCGTTAGCGCCCATTTCCATATATAATTGACCGCTTATCCTTGAAAAGGGTAGAGAAAGTTACCATATCGAATGTAAATAGCCACAAAAGAAAGAGAGAATAGAATCAGGACAGACACATGCCAATCTATGAATACAAATGTGAGGAATGTGGTCATCAGCTAGAAGCTATCCAGAAGTTTTCCGATGATCCGTTGACCGAGTGCCCCAAGTGCAAAAAGGCGGGATTGAAAAAGATGCTTTCTGCTTCGGCTTTTCATTTGAAAGGAACCGGCTGGTACGAGACTGATTTCAAGAATTCAGGCAGTAAGCCGAAGAAGAAGGATGTGGAGAGCAAACCGAAGAAAAAGGAGGCTGTCAGTAGCACAAGCCCGAACGAGGAAGCGTAAAAATAAGTATTTACGAAAAATTTCATTAAAATCATCAGGCCGCTGATTCTAACGAGTCAGCGGTTTTCTTATTCCATCAGTAGACAGGCAATCTTGAAATGATGCGTACACACCATTGTGGCGAAGTCACAGAAAAACACATAGATGACACGGTTGAATTATGCGGCTGGGTCAACCGTCGGCGTGATCATGGTGGGGTTATATTTATTGACCTGCGTGACCGTACCGGTATTGCCCAGATCGTGTTCGACCCGGATGAAGTTGCTGCTTTTGAACAGGCCGAGCACGTGCGCAATGAATATGTGTTGCGTGTAAAAGGGTGCGTACGCCACCGCCCTGAAGGCACAGTGAATCTGAATATTCCAACTGGAAAAATTGAAGTCTATATCACTGATCTGGAAGTACTGAACAGCTCTGAGCCGTTGCCCTTTCAGATTGATGATGACGATACCACTGAGTCGGTGCGCCTGCGCTATCGTTTTCTTGATCTGCGTCGTGACCAGATGCAGAAAAACATGCGGTTACGTCACGCAATCGTCCGTTCCTTGCGCAGCTACCTGGAAAGCAGGGATTTCATCGAAATTGAAACGCCAATATTGACCCGCTCGACACCGGAGGGTGCACGTGATTATCTGGTGCCCAGTCGTACCTATCCCGGTGAGTTCTTTGCTTTGCCGCAGTCACCACAGTTGTTTAAACAGTTGTTGATGGTGTCTGGCTATGAGCGTTATTATCAGATTGCCCGTTGTTTCCGTGATGAAGACCTTCGTGCTGATCGCCAGCCCGAGTTTACTCAACTCGATATCGAAATGTCCTTCATCGACCAGTCCGACATCATGAATATGATGGAAGATATGGTGCGGAATCTATTTGCTGAGGTTCAGGATATTGAATTACAAAATCCCTTCCCGCAGATGAGCTGGCACGAAGCCATGTCACGCTTCGGCAGTGATCGGCCGGATCTGCGTATTCCATTAGAACTGGTGGATCTGGGTGATGTGATGAAGGCGGTTGAATTTAAAGTATTCTCCAATCCGGCAAAGGCCAGCGATGGCCGCGTGGCAGTAATGAGGGTGCCGGGTGGCACCCGCCTGTCACGGGCGAAGATTGATGCCTACACCGAGTTTGTCGGCCTCTATGGTGCGCGCGGCCTTGCCTATGTGAAAGTGAATGAGGTAGCGAAGGGACGCGAAGGCCTGCAGTCGCCAATACTCAAATTCCTGCCGGACGAGGTGATCTCTGTAATCCTGGAACGCACCGCTGCGGAAGACGGAGACCTGCTGTTCTTTGGCGCGGATTCAGCCAAAGTAGTGAATGATGCCTTAGGCGCGCTGCGCGAAAAACTTGGCCATGACCTCGGAATGGTTGAAGGTGAGTGGCAGCCGCTGTGGGTAATCGATTTCCCGATGTTTGAATATGATACCAAAGCCGCGCGCAACGTTTCTTTGCATCATCCATTCACTTCACCAATGGTAACCGACGGCGAGATTGATCCAGCGACGGCCTTGTCTCGTTCCTATGACATGGTGCTTAATGGTTCTGAAATTGGTGGCGGTTCAATACGTATTCATAAGAAGGGCGTCCAGGAGAAGGTTTTTGCCGCGTTGGGTATTGACGATGAAGAGGCAAATGAGAAGTTTGGCTTCCTGCTCAATGCACTGAAGTTTGGTGCACCCCCGCATGGCGGCATTGCCTTTGGTATTGATCGTATTGCGGCGATGATGGCGGGTGTCAGCTCTATTCGTGATGTCATCGCCTTTCCAAAAACCCAGAAGGCGGCCTGTCTGATGACCTCTTCACCGAATGAAGTCGATACGGCTCAGCTACAGGAATTGAATCTGAAGCTGCGTAAACCACTGCAGAAAGATGAAGGTGGTGATCAGGGATAGCCCACCTGGCTATTAATGGGTGCTGGTAAGGTTGTCGCTACACATTAGTTCGCTACTACAGAAATTCAACTTCATCACTGTTGCACAAACCAGATTTTGAATCTGTTGTTGATCCGGGGTTTTCCCTTTAACCTTTATTCTTTCAAAACTGCAGTTCGTTAATCAATATTTTGATGGCATCGATGGAGTCTTTTTCAGGGTTGACCAGTCTGAACCCGGTATCGATTAAATCAGGGTTTGCATCACTGGACTTCCAGAGGCTGTGCGCCTTGAGGGAGATTTTCTTTCGGCCTTTTTTATCTGATGTAGGCATTTCCAGTATTAGATCAAAGTCCCTGTTTAACTCTATTGGGGCTTCACTGAGCAGCATCAGGCCATCTTCCGAGATATCGACCACATGACCCATCAGCGAACGATCACTCTGGTCAAATACACGCAGATAAAAAACTAACTCCCAGCGACGTCTCTGGCGTTTTTCAACCGAAAAAAAATGGCTTGTGTCAGTCATCAGGACGGTTCCTCATAAAACTGCCCTTATAAATACACCAGCTGGGGCAAAAAGGGAAATCGAGTTTTCTTTCATCCTTTATTTCCCCCCTCAATCCTTTTCTCCCTTTCATATTTATCCATGGCCACCATCCACTGTTCTTCAAGGCCTAATATATCCTTTGCCAGATAAGCCTTGTCCTGCATAAGCAAGGTCATTTTCTTTGTATTTTTTTCAATATAAAGTTCGGGGTCAGCAAGCTGCTGTGCAACAGTTTCTAATTGCCTGTTAAGTTCTCCAATCTTTCTTTCCAGTCGATCAACGCTTTTTTTAAGTGGTTGGAGCCTCTTTCTTTTATCTGCTTCAAGACGGCGAGTTTCTTTTTTACTTAGCCCGTTTTCAATGACAGGCTTAGCTCCGGTTTTTTCAGATGGAGCTTGCAGGCGATTGGCGTAGTCGTCGAGATCACCGTCAAAAGCTTCAACCTTGCCGTGGTTAACGAGAATCAGCTGGTCTGTGACAGACTTTAGTAAATGGCGGTCATGGGAGACGATGACCATGGCACCGCTAAAGTCCTGTAGGGCCATAGACAGGGCGTGGCGCATTTCCAGGTCAAGATGGTTGGTCGGTTCATCGAGCAGTAGCAAATTGGGTTTCTGGAAGATCAGCAATGCCAGTACCAGTCGTGCCTTTTCGCCGCCGGAGAAGGGGGCTACGGGTTCCTCTACACGATCACCGATGAAGCCGAAACCACCAAGATAAGCACGTAGCTCTGATTCACGCGATTTTTTGTCCAGCGAGTGCAGGTGCTGCAAAGCAGATTGTCCGGCATCCAGTTGTTCCAGCTGGTGCTGGGCAAAATAGCCGATTTTTAGGTATTGCGCCTGCCAACTTTCACCAGACAGCGATTTCAGCTCGCCTGCGAGAAATTTGATCAAGGTGGATTTGCCGGCGCCATTCGGACCGATTAGACCAATGCGGTCACCAGCATGTAGATGGACACCGACATTTTTTAACAGAGCCGTGTCATCATAGCCCAGTTCAACCTCACGGCTGTCGAACAGACGCTCGGGCAGCTTTTCCGGTTGACGGAAACTGAAATGAAACGGTGAATCAACATGGGCAGCGGCGATAAGCTGCATACGCTCCAGCGCTTTGACCCGGCTTTGTGCCTGTTTCGCTTTAGTGGCCTTGGCACCGAAGCGACGCACGAAACTTTCAATGTGGGCGATCTCTTTCTGCTGTTTAACGTGTGCAGTCTGTTGTTGCGCCAGCTGTTCGGCACGCGTTTTCTCAAACGCCGAGTAATGACCGGTATACAGTGTGATCCGCTGATGTTCAATATTGGCGATCAGGGTGATAAACGAATCTAGAAACTCACGGTCATGTGAGATCAGCAGCAGTGTGCCGGCATAACGATTAAGCCAGGTCTGCAGCCAGATCACCGCATCCAGGTCGAGATGATTGGTCGGTTCATCCAGCAGCAACAGGTCAGAGCGGCACATCAGCGCCTGGGCAAGATTAAGACGCATGCGCCAGCCACCGGAAAAGGACTCTATTGGCAGCCTGATTTCTTCCGCTTTGAAACCCAGTCCGTGCATCAGGGTGGCAGCCCGGCTTTCCGCTGTATAACCGTCGATAATGTCCATCTGTGAATGCAGTTCCGCCAGGGCCATACCGTCTTTATTTTCCGTGGTATGGTCAATTTTTTGCTGCAGCGCGACAAATTCTTTATCGCCCTGAAGGACATAATCCAGTGCGGGGCTGTTGCCGCTGGGAGTATGTTGCGCAACGTGGGCGATAACCCAGCCAGGCGGCATGCTGAATGTCCCGGTGTCAACTTCAAGCTCATCCAGAATAAGAGAAAATAAACTTGATTTGCCCACACCATTAGAGCCGGTAATGCCGATTTTCTGTCCCGGTGGGAGTGAAAAGCTCGTCTCTTTAAACAGTAATTTTTTTCCACGTCGAAGTGATAAGTCAGTGAATACCAGCATGCCTATAAGCCGTTAGTTCGTAATTTGCAGGCATATCTCTCGCTGCCCCTAAATTGTGTCGGGCGATATGCTTGCAAATTCGTTGAAGTGTTCATAAAATATTTTCTAAATTGAAATAATCACCCGCAATGAATCCAGCCTTAAACTCGCCGAATCCAGTACCTCATGCAATGCCGTCAGTTGCCGTTCAAAAAACTCAATCTCTTCATCACGAATATTCGGATTGATCTGTTTTAATGCTTTAAGACGGTTTATCTCTCGCATCAGGATCCCGCCAGATTGTTGATGAGCCTGGCTTAGAATATCCGGTGTTTGCTCTTCCGCAATATTCTCGCACAACGAAGACAGGTGGCGCAGTTCCTGCCCTTTGGCATGAATAATTTTGTTAGCTATTTTCTCAGGAATGTGCACCCTGTGTTCTTCGATGAAGGGATGTGTCAGGTCTTGCCGGTGATCATTGCCCTGTTCATCTATTAGAACCCGGAGGCTTGTCGGTGGCAGGTAGCGATCACTCTGCAGCACACTTATTGGGGGTACTTCCAGGCTGTAGACGCACTCCAGCAATATACTGCCAGATTTGATGTGCGTTTTTCTGACAGCCGTCATGGTGGCGTTGCCCATTTCGCTGCGGGTGATCATCTCCATCGCAGTACGAACTAAAGGATGTTCCCAGGTCAGGTATTGTGCATCCTCAAAACTCAGTGCAGTCTGCCTGTTAAATGTAATGGTCATACCGTCATCCGGCAGGCCAGGTAGCGGGTTAAGCATCTCATCTGTGGGGCGAATAACCAGACAGTTTTCACTATGAATTTCTGAATCTATACTCAGGCAGTCAAAGACCTGCTCCATGTATACCGCAATCGAGTCATTCTGGTCGGCCTGTTCGGCACGTTGTTTTAAGTCTTCTGCCAGATTCTGGCGACATGAATTGTATTCAAGTAACCGATCACGGCCTTCCTGTAAGTTTGTGGTTAGTTCTCTGTATAAATTTTTTGTGTTTTTTAATAAAGCCGTGGTGTTTTTATCCGGTTGACGTAATGCGTTCATTAACGCATTTTCAATCCGAACAAAAACTGAGTGACCAGCCGGGCAGGTCTGCTCAAAGGCGTTGAGGCCTTCATGATACCAGTGGAACAACACCGATTGAGCAGAGTCTTGCAGATAAGGCACATGGATGTGAATGGTGTTACTCTGGCCGATGCGGTCGAGCCGTCCAATACGTTGCTCCAGTAGATCCGGATTTAGTGGCAGATCGAACAGAATCAGGTGATGGGCGAACTGGAAGTTTCTTCCCTCACTGCCGATCTCGGAGCACAACAGCACCTGGCTACCGGTTTCCTCATCGGCGAAGAAGGCTGCTGCCCGGTCGCGCTCGACGATGCTAAGCCCTTCATAGAATACGGCAGCGTGGATGCCGGAATGCCTTTTCAAATGTTGGGCTATATCAAGTACTGTGTCTTTGTTGGCGGTGATCAGCAGCACCTTGTCAGGCTGAAGTTTTTCCAGTGTCTCGGTCAGCCAGTCTATACGCGGATCTTGTTGCGTCCAGTCCGCCTTCCCGCCGCGGTGAATAAGACTCAGTTCTGGCGAGAGTCGTTCTGCAATACCGTCATCATCATCATTTTGATAGATTTTCGGCAATGGCAGCGGTACAGGACAGACAATCCTTTTCGGAAAACCTTTTACGGCTGAGCGTGTATTCCGGTATAGCACCCGGCCGGTGCCATGACGGTCGAGCAGGTGTTCGACCAGTTCAGTGCGGGCCTTGCTACCTGCCTGGTCTTCTTTGCCAGCGGTTTCAAGTTGCGCAAGCAGGGACTGGTTATCGCCTTCGTTGAAAGTACTGTGTATTAATTCCTGGTCAGCCTCAGTTAATGCTTTGTCATTGATCAGGTCTTTAATAGTCCGGGCCAGAGGCCGGTAGTTTTTTTCTTCTTCAAGAAAATGCTCAAAATCAGGAAAGCGATCCGGATCAAGCAGGCGCAGGCGGGCAAAATGACTCTCTTTGCCCAGTTGCTCGGGCGTTGCCGTCAATAGCAGCAAGCCGCGCGTCCTGGTGGCAAGCTGTTCGATCATAAGGTATTCATCGCTGGCATGATTCGGTGACCAGGCCAGGTGATGGGCTTCATCAACAACCAGTAGATCCCATTCGCCTGCCACCGCCTGGTCATGCATGCCTGGGTTCTGCATCAGGAACTCAACACTACACAGGGCCAGCTGTTCGCCATAAAACAGATTGTCCGAGATTTCTTCATCCGTGGCCGTATGGCAGCGTTCTTCATCGAAGATGTGGAAATGCAGATTGAAGCGCCGCAGCATCTCCACCAGCCATTGATGCACCAGTGACTCCGGCACCACGATCAATACACGTTGGGCGCGGCCAGTCAGCAACTGGTGATGAAGAATCAGGCCGGCCTCAATGGTTTTTCCCAGCCCCACCTCATCGGCCAGCAGTACGCGTAGGGCATAACGGTTGGCGACTTCATGTGCAATGTATAACTGATGAGGGATCAGGCTGGTTCGGCAGCCGATAAGGCCAAACAAATCACAGTGGGCAAGACGATTCTGCTGTTGCAGAGTCTGATAACGCAGTTCAAACCACTTATCAGGATCAAGCTGCTTATTAAACAGGCGTTCAATTGGACGATTGAGCTGAATAAAGTTATCCAGTTCAGATTCATGCAACTCGATGTGCTTGCCCTTCTCATCAGTTCCGTAATAGGTGAGTAGCCCCTGCTCTTCCTGGGCGTCTGTGATCACTATTTCGATTCCATCATGTCGATGAATGGAATCACCAGCAGCAAATACTATGCGAGAGAGTGGGGCTGTCTGACGGGAGTAAGTGCGGGTGTCGCCAGTGGCCATAAATACGACAGTGACCGTGCGTTCGCCAACGCTCATTACGATCCCCAGTCCCATTTCCAGCTCAGCATTGCTGATACAGCGTTGGCCGGGAATAAAATTGTACACGAGAAGGATTCCTGAGTGAGTAGAGGTGTCGGTAAAATCGCGCGAAACGGGATGGCCACCCATTATAACTTATCAAACAATAAAATATTTAGCACAGGGGATATGGAGGTGACAGAGGATGAAAATAGCGTATCACTGGGACATATAGAAAACGTTCTTTATGCCTTAGATTCAAGACCGAAATGACACGGTTCTATAAATTAATCAGAGCGTCCTCAGCTATACGGCAAACATCTGATGAACCCATTCGTATTTACGCTGTCCCATCTGATACCATAACCAACAACAGAATAATTCCAGGGAGTCATCATGAGTTGTTGTTGCCCGCATTCAAATTCAGCCAACCGCTTCTTCTCCTTTTTTGCTGGACGGTATCGTAAACGCTTTGAGAAGAAGGGTTTTGAGCCATCACAGAAGCAGTTGATGGAGGGACTGAAACAAGCCGGATACCAGGGTGCAAAAATCCTTGAGATCGGTAGTGGTGTAGGGCATCTACACCAGACCCTGCTGGAGCAGGGAGCGTCGTCGGCCATCGGTGTTGATCTGGCATCAAAAATGATTGAAGAGGCTCGGCATTGGGCAAAACAGCGCCAGCTTGCTGACAGAACGGAATATGTCGAGGGCGATTTTATGGAAATCAACACGTCTCTCCCTGAGGTTGATATTACTGTTCTTGATAAAGTAGTTTGCTGTTACCCCGATGCTGATGGCCTGGTACATGCCTCGTTAAACAAGACCCACCGTGTTTATGCCCTGACCTACCCGAGAAACCGCTGGTATGTCCGTACCGTTATGGGTATTGCAGCATGGGTGTTGAAGATCATAGGATCTGATTTCCGGCCTTATGTGCATGATCCGGAAAAGATCGAAGGTTGGGTGACGGGGGAAGGTTTCAGCAAGCAATATCAGAATAATAATCTGGTATGGTTGACGCAGGTATATGTGAAAGCTGTGTAGGGATGGGTATGTGACGGGCATTGATCTGTCCAAAGGGATGCCTGAAAAGGCCTGGGTCAGGGTCGATATGCTGGGATTGTCTAATATAAACTTGCAGCAAATGGATATGAAACGTATGGATCTCCCGGGGGAGCACTTCGATATCATCAACGTTTCTTTTGGGATCTTCTTTGTTGAGAGAATTTAAGCTACCCCTGTGATTCTTTCAGAAAAATGGGTCGTTGTACCCTATGAGTATTTCCTGCGGTTACCCGCACCGAAATGCGGCAATCACCCACACTACAATCAAACAATTGATTCGTTACCATATTCTTCGCGGTGACGAATAAATCAGAGTTTCCTTAACGTTTAGCTGAATTTAGGGTTTTTTTCTTTACAAAAAAAAGGTTATACTCGCGCTCGCTACATACTCTCCCTGGTTTTTGTCAGAAGTTCAATCCAATTTTCTCCTGTTGATTACCTCGTAAGGTTTTGTAACACATCATATTTTTTTATTTATTGAGGTATTTATCATGGCAACAGGAACCGTTAAATGGTTTAACGAATCCAAAGGCTTCGGCTTTATCACTCCATCAGATGGCACTAAAGACGTTTTCGTCCATTTTTCTGCTATCGCTAGCGATGGCTTTCGTACACTCGCAGAAGGTCAAGAAGTTACTTTTGACGTCGAAGATGGAGCAAAAGGCCCAACGGCAGTAAACGTACAGACCTGAGTACTTATTTTACTCAAAGCAAAAAAAAAGCCCCGCGAACTCGCGGGGCTTTTTTTTTGGCCGTGAGCAGATCCACGAGGGAGATGAGAGCCTGCCACAAATTTTTTTACTCGACAGTACTGTCCGCAAGCATCATTTCTCTTAGTTCATTAACGATATTTCGGTAATCAGTGGCCAGTTGTCTGGCAACAACCATCTGAAAATGATGTGGCAGATGGGTATCAAAATTGTAGAGCAGGTTAAATGCTGAGCTCGGTAGATAGGCAACTTTCACGTTTCCCATCCCGTGGCATGATACTATTGGGCGATAGTGACCGATCAAACTGTGCAAACCAATCAAGCTGCCTGGTCCCATGGTTGAAATTCTTTGCGTGCCAGGCTCAGTGCCTTTTTCGTGACTGATCTCAACTTCACCTTCAAGAATTATATAGAATTTATCGGTATTCTTTTCTTCATAGACGAACGGGTGACTATCAGAATAATCTTTTATCACCATCACTTTTTCCAATACTTTCAGCTCTTCATTACTCATTTCACTAAACAAAGGCACTGACTGGAGATATTCAATAAGATTCATGGTTGTCTCCCTTTGTGCCCATGTAGTTTTTGCAAAATATCACGTCCCCATTCAACCAGTCCTGGGTGATGTCTGGATTTAGTCTTATCGGTGCTTTCAATGGGAGCATATTTACTGAACAGAAGTTTGTCAGCAACGCGACAGCGGTCAATCAATATTGTCGACAGCATACGGAGAATATTGCCTGTCATTTTGGGATGAACCTTGTCCAGCTTACGCAGTGTATCATGCGATAACGCAAGGACTGTGCTGTCTACTGTTGCGATAACAGAGCTTGTTGACGGGCCTGGATCAAGAATATTGACTTCACCAAAGCATTCCCCTTTCCTGATCGACCCTAAACGAATCGTCTCCGTGTCACTGGTGATCTGTGATACAAGTTTTCCACTGATAACAAAAAAGAGTGAATCTGAATATTCACCATCGGTTGTGACCGATTGTCCGGCCTGAACATCTTGAGCTTCCAGTGATTCCAGCAGGTTATCCAGTTCACCAGGGCCACAATGTCTGGCAATCTCGGGAAATAACTCTCTGAATGCTGCAGGTGTCATGCTCATAAAATGTCCCTCATTTTATTTTCAAAATTACGGTAAATATTTTTTCTCACATACGTACTATACCCCGTCCTTTTATGGCTGGGGGAGTTTATTCCTCATAGCCCACTTTCCGGCGTAGGTCTTTTGTTCTGCCACGCTTTGTTTTACTGTTCATGCGTTTTTGCTGTGAGGATTTCGTCGGCTGTGTAGGTCTGCGCTTTTTCTTTATGACCGTAGCACCACGAATCAGTTCAACCAGGCGATGCAGGGCTTCGTCACGGTTCTTCTTCTGTGTACGAAACCGTTGTGCCTTAATGATAATAACACCCTCTTTATTGATGCGCCGGTCGCTTAGAGACAGCAGTCGTTGCTTGTAGAACTGCGGCAGTGACGAGGTATTGATATCGAAGCGCAGGAGGATGGCCGATGAAACCTTGTTGACGTTTTGACCGCCCGCACCCTGGGCATGGATACCACTGAGGGTTATCTCATTTTCGGGAATGCTGACCTGGTTGGATATGTGTAAGTCCATGATGCTAGTTTATCTGAAAATCGTGTCGCCCCAGTGCGATGGTGTTTTGTAGAACGTAACGATAATTAACGTATGCTCTACTGTTGCTGATTTAATCAGAGGTTCCTTAACTAATTTTGTATGTTTGTGTATGATCATATTTTCAGAAGCATGTTATGTCATTCATCAGGTACTTCACTATTTTCCGACCGGGAGAGAATATCATGAAAAAATATACGATCATGTTACTACTTGCAGCATTATTGCCGATCACTAACGCACAGGCTGAAGAGCCCATAATGCTTCCAATCCAGCGTCTGGCCATGAATATGGCCGTGAAGGCTGCACAGGCAACTATCGCCGCCTGCCGCAAGGAAGGACTGAGCGTAGCCGTTACCATTATTGATCGCGGTGGCCAGACCCAGGTAACACTCAGGGATACCCTGGCGATGCCAATTACCGTACCAATCAGTAAGCAGAAAGCCTACGCGGCAATGAACTTTAATAGCCCAACGTCAGAGCTGGAAACCCGCTTCACCTCCCCGTTCGGGCCTGCAAAAATTGATGGCCTGATAATCGCTGCCGGGGGTCTCCCGATTACTGCGGGCAGTACGATCCTCGGTGGAATTGGTGTTAGCGGCGCACCATCGGGCAAGACAGATGAAGCCTGCGCAGCGGCTGGCCTTAAGACCATTAGCGATGATCTTGAGATGGCGATTTGAGAAAAGCAGATTAAGGATGAGGAATTAAGGATTAAAGAAGAAAAACCCGGATCTTTTACAACGGCCAAACCCATAGAATCATTGGAATTGATACCATAATAATCAGTATTTCAAGTGGCAGTCCCATGCGCCAGTAGTCACCAAAACGGTAACCGCCGGGGCCCATGATCAGGGTATTATTTTTATGCCCGATGGGGGTCAGGAAGGCACAGGATGCGGCGACGGCGACGGTCATCAGGAAGGGATCGGCATTAACACCCAGGCGGTCGGCAATGTTGACGGCAATCGGGGCAGCGATAACGGCTGTTGCGGTGTTGTTCATGACATCGGAAAGAGTCATCGTGACGACCATCAGCAGAGTCAGTACTACTACCGGTGAGTAGCCTGCTGACAGTTTGGTAATGACATCGGCGAGCAGTGCTGTACCACCAGTGGACTCCAGCGCAATGCCAATTGGAATCATCGAACCGAGCAGCACGATGACCGGCCACTCGACCGAGTCATAAACATGCCGCGCTGGAACGATGTTGAACATAACGTAACTGGCAACCACTGCTGCCAGTGCGATCGGCAGGTACAGCAATCCGAAGCTGGCCGTCGCGATTGCGGCGGCAAACAGTCCAACCGCCAACCAGGCCTTGTGACGCTTAATTAGATCCGTGTTTCGACCCGCCAGCGGCAGGGTACCCAGCCAGTAGCTCATCTCAGGCAGTATGTCACTGGCACCGTATAATAGCAGCACGTCACCTTCCCTGATTACAAGATGACGTACGCGTTCACGGAATCTTTCACCCTGGCGCGATACGCCCAGCAGCGTCACCCCATGCCGGTACTGCAACTGCAGGGATTGTGCTGTGCGTCCCTCTATTCTTGCCCCTTCTGGTACCACCACTTCCCAAAGTGACATATCTTCGCTACTCAGGGGGCTGCTGTCCTTGCCCTTGCCTGAATAATCAAGTTTAAGTGTACCGACGAACTTGTCCATGTCTTCCGGTGCGGCATCGACGACCAGAATGTCGCCTTTACGGATTTTTACAAGTCTTGCCTGCCCTGGCTGTCGCTTGCCACGCCGTACCAGACCAATGATGGCAACGTCATTTTCATCGGCAATATCATCCAGATCCCGCACCCGCTTGTCGATGGCAGGTGATCCTTCAGGCACATGCAGCTCAGCAATGTAACCGCTGGTATCAAGCAGTTCCTGTGCAGAGTCGTGGCTGACGCGGTTTTTGGGCAGCAGGCGCCATCCCACCAGAGTCACAAATAATATGCCGACCACAGCAGAGGTCAGCCCAACCGGTGCGAAGTCGAACATGCCAAAACTCTCACCCGTCGAACTCTTTCGAAATTCAGCAATGATGATGTTTGGTGGTGTACCAATCAGGGTAATCATGCCCCCGAGTATCGATGCGAAGGATAGGGGCATTAGTGTCAGCGACGGGCTACGCTTTGCCTTAATCGCTGCCTGGATATCTACCGGCATCAGCATGGCCAGTGCCGCGACATTGTTCATTACTGCCGAGAGGGCAGCCGCAATCCCCGCCATGGCGGCGATATGTGTTTGCAGTGAGGTGGCGTAACGGCTGACCTGTTTGGCGATCAATTCAATAGCACCGGAGTTTGATAGACCTTTACTGATAATCAGTACCAGTGCAATGATAATAGTGGCGGGATGGCCAAAGCCGGAAAAGGCTTCTTCTTTAGGCACCACACCCATAATCAGCGCTGCAATCAGCGCGACAAAGGCAACGAGATCATAGCGCCAACGTCCCCAGACCAGGAATACGAAAACAAAAAATAGTAATCCAAACAGTAGTATCTGGTCAGTTGTCATTATGTCTCATACGGTTTGATTGCGATGCGAAGGGTGAATGGGTATTGTATAGGATAAATTGGGCTCAGATCATAAGTTTTGTTGTAACACATTCCCCCCCCCAGTCCACTGCTGTCCCGTTAACGCCACATCGTCATGCCGGGGGCTTGACCCGGTATCCAGTAAGTCGTTGAAACCGCTAGATTCCGGTCTGCGCCGGAATGACAGAGAGATGTTATCGATAGTCATGTCTCCAACACCATTGGGTTTCCTGCATCCCAAGCACTACGACAACGACAGCAAAATAAGATCAGCTTAACGGGACAGCAGTGCCCCCAGTCCTTTATGTCGATACTCCGGTTTTCAGTTGGTTGATAGAAGCACATTTTTTCTGTTCAATCCGGGATATTTGCGGGAGAAGGGTTCCCTTATGCAATCAAACCACCTACTTATTCGTTATTGCCTATAGGGCAGATACCGAACAGGGTTTGCTCCAATCTGTATTTTAGTCATTAACTGGAGAAAAGATTATGAAAAGCCAAATCGAGAAAACGGTAAGGATTATGATTCCGGGGCTGGTGGCGTTGTTCCTGCTAACAGGGCCTGCGGCATACGCGGCGGATGATCCTTCCATTAAGGGGGGGCTGCGCACGGGTATTCAGGCCACCATGAATACGTTTATCAAGAACCAGACGGTAGACGGCACACTTCGTCTGTATGATCCGGTGGAAGACGAGCTTCTCAAGGTCAAACTCAAGAAACTGCATCCCGGAATTGTGAAAAAAGGCGACTTTTACGTGAGCTGTGCCGATTTCGTGGATTCGAATGGACGCAAGTACGATCTTGATTTTTTAGTGGTCCCATCGGGCGACAAGCTGATTACCACACAGGCCATTGTCCACTCGGTTGATGGTAAGAAGCGCAAATATCATCTCGAGTAGTAAGAAGTGGTACTGAGATAAAGGGGGCAGGCTGGAGTCCTGGTTATTATGCGGCCGAGAAGGGAGTGTGAAAACCAGGATTAGCACCCAGTTTTCTAATATTAGAAACAGTTAGATGCTGCTCCCTGTTTCTGGTTGTTTGAGAATTACTGGAATCGGAGGAACTTGATAACTCTTCTTGTCCTTCCGATCCCATTAAGTTGATGGGGGAACGGATTGTAAACTACAGTACTGCCATTATAGGAGTTAAATAATAGGTGTATGAAAGTAGTAACCAATTGCACCCGCTGCAGCAGAAGCAAAAATTCCAATGAAGCTGAGGTAACGATTTCTGGGGCTTGCCAGAGTTAGACCCATTAATGCAAAAAAGAACGCTAACAGCGGAAACATGGTTGGGCTAATCAATAGTGCGCCTGGAGCCGCGGCGATGGAAAGCATGCCCATCATTCGGCCATCGTTGTCGACATTCTGTTCGGTTGCAGCTTCATCACTCATAAAAGTATCCTCAAGGGTAGTTTGGTTATAGTTGTTATAAACCGTTCAACTATGAGGGATTAATACAGGAAAGACAATTCAATCCAGCAATGGACGAATAAGTATTATTGATTGGGCGATAAATGACCTGGTGGGGTCACGATAGGGGCTACTGGAGGCCCCCATGAGCCTGGAACGGCTGAGCAGGATGAAACAGTGATCAATCGGAGATAAACTGCAATTCCGGGAAAACGGCCAAACTGGAATCTTTTTTGAATGAGCAGGGAGGTTCATAGTATCAACCGGCAGTGATTTTGTGACGATGAGGGGAAGTTGAGCTATTTTTACTGTTAGAAAAAAGCAATCTCCATTTATATTTACCGATCGGATCGGCAGCATCCCACTTTGGGTGAAGCTCTGCTACACGGGGTTTGTCGTCATACTGGTGCCAACCTACTGGTGGCAGTATGGTCTGGCTAATTTTTTGTGGAGTTCGAATCTAGCACTGTTGATCACGCTACTCGGGCTTTGGCTGGAGTCGTCGTTGCTGGTTAGCATGATGGCACTATCCGTATTGATTCCCGAGCTGGGATGGGCCGTTGATTTCACTGTTCGACTCGTTGCTGGGCCGGAGTTTGTCAGCTTTCGTGGAACCCGCTATATGTTTGATTCTGGTATTCCTTTGTTCGTGCGCGCGCTGTCCCTGTACCATCTTATCTTACCGGTATTTCTGCTGTGGGCTATCCATCGCCTCGGTTACCATCGCAGGGCCCTGATGGGCCAAACTCTGCTAGGCTGGACAGTGCTGCCATTGAGCTACCTGGTGGGTAAACCGACCGCAAACATCAACTGGGTATTTGGTTTTATAGATCCGCCTCAGCAATTGCTGTCGGGCATCGGTTTTGTTTTGTTCCTGATGGCTTTGTACCCGTTGGTGTTATTCCTGCCTGTCCATCTGCTGTTGCGGCGTGTATTTCGATAAGCACTAGAAATTCGTCCAGTACAACAAAAAGGAACATGTTTATCTTATAATCCCTAAGGGATTTCTGATTAACGCCAATAATCTGCGATAATACACCTGCTCTAAATAATCAGTGGAATAAATAATGCGACAACAATCATCCACATCAAACGATTCCGAGAAGCATAGAAAGCTGACAGGGGAAATATCCTTGTTTGGTGAATACGATTTATTGGGGCAATTGAAGCCATAATTTTTCCATGAAAAAATACAGATAGGATGTGATAAATGAAAATAGCTGTTGAGAAAATCGATGTTAACTGTCCTGAATCTGAAATATACAATCGCCTGCTGTCGCTGGATGGCAAACACATATTAGAGTTAGGTTGTGGTAGCGCTGAAATTACACGAAGTATTGCTACATCCGGTACAGACCGCAAAATTACCGCATTAGAAGTTGATGAAATTGCGCATAAAAAGAACTTACAGATAACGGATTTACCCAATGCGTCATTTGTTCTATCCGGTGCACAGGATATTCCGCTTGATGATGAATCAGTTGATGTGGTATTTATGTTTAAATCTTTGCACCACGTACCGTTAGAACTGATGGAATCTTCGATGCACGAAATCAGACGTGTGTTGAAGCCCTGTGGTCTTGCTTATATATCCGAGCCCATCTTTGCGGGTGATTTTAATGAGATTCTGCGTTTATTTCATAATGAGCAAAAAGTTCGTGAAGCCGCATTTCACACGGTAAAAAAAGTGGTTGATGAGGGGTTATTTAATCTGGTTGAAGAAACGTTTTTTAATTCTCCAATGAGATTTGAAAGTTTTGCTGAGTTTGAAAATATCATAATCAATGCCACGCACTCCGAACATAATCTCAATGAGAAAGTCTATGCGCTGGTTAAGGATCGTTTTGAACAATACATCGGTGAAGATGGTGCAAATTTTTTAATGCCGATTCGTGTGGATTTACTTCAGCGCCCACTTTTATAA
Organism: Gammaproteobacteria bacterium; assembly: GCA_013150915.1. GTDB lineage: Bacteria > Pseudomonadota > Gammaproteobacteria > BMS3Bbin11 > BMS3Bbin11 > BMS3Bbin11. The sequence goes on along the minus strand of JAADJE010000005.1, from coordinate 29,745 downwards.
TCGGGGATAGCGTACGATTAAAACCCAGTTCCCATAGAAGTTAGCCATAATATTTTCTTGAAACCAGGTCATGCTTACCCGTGCGTTATGATACAGAGAATTAGTGCTGTAGTTATCGGTCGATTGGTGCTTGACCTGTGTTTTAGGCATAGGTGCTATATCTTATTCAGCTTCAGAGTTTATCCCCTATAGGCCGCTTTTCAGGGGGAACAATAGGGCTGTGCCATAAACAGCAGTGATAGCAAGACTGGGTGTGTGGCGAGTGTTATGAAATACTTTTTGGGAGTATGTTGAATGGTAGACCGGTATAAACGTATTGGATACCCAGCATGCAGAGTCTGCATGTTCGGGAAAAAAAGTAATGCATTTTCCAGGCCCGTAACGTGAAGGTCTTTAGTTTGCAAAAAATATCGATGCTGTGGATTATTGTATTGCTAGCAATGATAGCAAATCCAGCTTATGCTGATTCCACAGAATTTAACAGACTGTACGGTGACCTGCTTGCCAGGTATTTGCGTCCGGCGGTGAGAATACACGGTATCAGTACCACTGTGTTTGACTATGCGCAGATGAAACAGGACGCAGAAAATGCGGACTCGCTTTTCAATAGAACGCTGAGGGCCATCGAACAGGTAGACCCCACACAATTGCAGCGTACGAACGTGGCCAAGGCATTCTGGATTAATGCCTATAACTTTGCCGCGATGCGCCTGGTAATCGATCATTATCCCGTAGATTCCATCCGCAGTCTGAGTATCAGCCTGATCAAATATCCCTGGTCGAAGAAGGCAATCAGAATTGGGAACAACCGCTATTCACTGACACAGATCGAAAAGGATATTCTGCTCAGGGAGTTTAATGATCCGCGCATTGTTTTCGCCGTAAGCTGTGCGGCTGTCAGTTGTCCGGATCGTACTGCAAAGCCGTATATGGCGGAGCATCTGGACAATCAGCTGGAAGAAAATATCCGAAGCCTTTTCAAGAACCCCGACAAGGGGTTGCGGCTGGATCGTGCTGGGCGAACTCTGACGCTGTCGTGGATTATAAATAAAGACGGCCGACTGTTTCAGGATAAAGAAAGCGGTGTGCTCGGTTTCGTGCTGCCCTATCTGGATCCGGATACGCGGGGCTGGTTAAATGAAAACGCCGTAACAATAGACTATTTTAGACATGACTGGACACTGAATGACCTGGCCCAGGTGGACTGATAATAATCAAAGGGGGCAATCCTGTTTTACACCATTATACAATTATAATGTGGCTTCCTTTGACCATACCACAATGAATCAAACGTGAAGCTGCGTTTCATCAAAAAAGTATATCTGAAGAACGGGAACTTGATCTTCTGACTATTTGATTAGAATAAAGAGCCATGTCATAGCGACGAGTACAAGGGAAATGAAGACGGCTGCTGAGCCCTGGTCTTTTGCCTTGCCTGATAACTTGTGATGTTCATCACCGATACGGTCTATCGCAGATTCGACCGCAGAATTCAGCAGTTCAACGATAAGGACGATTAAGACTGTGCCAATCAGCAAGGTCCGTTCTATGCCCGTATCTCCTAGCCAAATACCCAGTGGTGCCAGAATAATCAGAAGCAGTACTTCCTGGCGAAATGCTTCTTCCGTTTTCAGCGTTGATTCAAAGCCTTTCATAGACCACCGAGTTGCATAGATGATGCGCATGATACTGCGAATGGGTTGGTTTAGTTTCTGGTAGTCAGCTTTTGCCATAGTTCTCTTATCACTTTTTTATAGCCATCAAGACCCAGTCATCTTCTGGGTAACAATCCTGTAAGAAGATCATATGCAACGCGAAGATTCATCGTTGCAAATATGCACAGCTTATATGACAAGATGATGAATTATTCTCTGCATGCTTGTTCTTTATACGTTTAACGTAATCATCATAAAAGCATCATAATTTTGTCATATCTTAAGAGTATAAATTCGGCGCGAATACGATAAACGGAGAACACCATGAAGCCAGTTACGTATCGCTCCATCTGGATATCCGATGCTCATCTCGGACTTAAAGCTTCCCGTACAGAATACCTTTACGATTTTCTAAGCCATACAGAATCAGAATACCTATACCTGGTAGGCGATATCATTGATATATGGAAAATTAAGCGTGGTTGGTACTGGCCGGAAATAAACAATCGCATTGTTCGGCTGGTCTTTGAAAAGGCAAGTAGGGGAACACATGTTATCTATGTGCCGGGTAATCATGATGAATTCTTTCGTGATTACAATGACTTATATTTTTCCGGGATACAGATAAAGTTAAGAGCGGAGCATGTTACGGAAGACGGTAAGAGGCTTTTAATCCTTCATGGAGATGAATTTGATGCCATAACACTAAACAACAAGTGGATAGCAAAACTCGGCAGTGAAGCCTATGACCTGCTGATCATAATGAATCACTGGTTCAATTGGGTACGTAGAAAACTTGGCTTTGGTTACTGGTCACTGTCTAAACATATCAAGAACAAGGTTAAGGAAGCCGTTAACTACATCAGCAATTTCGAAGAGGCTGTCACCCATGCTGCACGCCAGCATAACGCAGATGGCGTTGTATGTGGTCATATACACCATGCCGTAATTACAGATTACGATGGAATAAATTATGCAAATTGTGGCGACTGGGTTGAAAGTTGTACCGCATTGGCAGAGGAAGAAGATGGCAAACTGCGCCTGATTCACTGGCTGGAAGAAAGTGCTGATCTAATAGATGGGGTACAGCAGCATGAAGATCGCAATCGTGACCGATGCATGGTCACCGCAAATTAATGGTGTTGTCATTACACTTAAGAAGACCATCGCCCAGCTAACAAGAATGGGACATCGGGTGGCCGTTTTCAACCCATCAGATTTCTGGACGTTTCCGATGCCGGGTTACCCGGAGATACGCCTGTCATGGTTGCCCGGCCGTAAGCTGGGTCGTATTCTGGATGCTTTTGAGGCCGATGCCATACATATATCTACAGAAGGCCCACTTGGTCGGGCAGCAAAAGCCTATTGCCTGAAACATGGTTTAAGTTATACAACGGCCTACCATACCCGCTTTCCTGAATATTTACGCCTGCGGCTACCGGTACCTTTTTCGTTATCCTATGCCTACATGAGACGATTCCACAACGCTGCCAGTGCAACGATGGTTGCAACGTCATCGTTAGAGGCTGAACTGTGTGCCAGAGGGTTTACAAATTTGAAACGCTGGAGCCGAGGTGTCGATATAGACCTGTTTAAACCGCAGAATGAATCTCGATTCACTGGAGACAGACCTATTGCGGTCTATCTTGGCCGTGTTGCCGTTGAAAAAAATATCAAGGCTTATCTAGATCTGGATATCAGAGCAAGCAAGTACGTTATTGGGGATGGGCCTGAGATGGACGTGCTGAAAGTGCGTTATCCAGACACCCGTTTTGTTGGCTATAAAACCGGCAAGGATCTTGTTGCACATCTCGCTTCTGCAGATGTAATGGTCTTTCCCAGCCTGACAGACACCTTCGGCCTGGTATTGCTGGAGGCTATGGCATGTGGGGTGCCAGTTGCTGCATACCCAGTGACGGGTCCGAAAGATATCATAAAAAATGGTGTTAATGGATGGGTAGATGACAACCTTGCCTATGCGGTTGAGCGGGCACTTGGTGTTTCTCCGCAAAGCTGTAAATCATACGCAGAAAAACACTCATGGGAACGTGCGACAAACCAGTTCGTTTCAAATCTTGTAATTGTTAAAAGTGAAGAGAGCAGTACACGGCCATCATTTGAAGCCAAAGTTTCATAGGTGGTTATAGATTTATAAGAATAAGAAGAACAAAAACAATAAGAAGAACAAAGAAAAAAAAGGGGTCAAGCCTATTTATCAACATAAAATCCTTGCGATGCTCTCCCCATGCCCATATTTCAATGAATTTAATATGAAGGTGTATTTCATTATAAAAGTAAAAAAATACACCTAAAAGTGATAGGGATTTAACTGTGACCAATCTGATTTACACCTTGCTGTAAGTTTGCAGTGCTCAGTCGGGCAGTAAAAGCACTTGAATGTAAACTATGAGGCTTGTTCCTGATGACTGTTGACGATTCCTTTTATAAAAGGATATATCATACTGTATACTCATGGGGTTGTACCGAAAGGTCGTGAGTTCGATCCGTCGAGTGCGTCATGTATGTTAATGAATCTAAGGAAGCTCTGATCAATTCATGAACGCGTATCTTACGCCTAAAATATCCAGTTTTTTCGTTGCAACCCTTCGCAATAGCTAGCCATTACGTGCGATTTACGCCTCAAACCTGAATATTTTAGATCGTAATCTACTTCGTCCAGACACATCAGGGGTTCCTTAAATGTAATCCACACAGGAAGGCCATGTTCAGACAGCTTCAATTTCACGGTAGACTTAAATTTATAGTTCTAGTAGCCGTTGTCTTTCTTGTAATCAATTTCATGACTCGCTTGACGCTGTTCGGCTATGAAAATATTGAACAGAGTATTTCATTTACAAACCTCCCGGGTATTATTTTTACCGGATTTATATATGATATGGCCGCACTGGCTTATGTCATTATTCCCTTTTTGCTGTTAGCACTCATCACGACTAATGGCCCCTGGGGACGATGGGTTCACACTATTCTCGCTTCAGTACTTTTTGTGGCGATGCTGAGTGCCATGTTGTTTGTGTTGGTGTCGGAGTTCATTTTTTGGAATGAATTCACCAGTAGATTTAATTTCATTGCTGTTGATTACCTCATCTATACTCGCGAAGTGCTGGGAAATATTCGTGAGTCCTACCCTGTGGGCTGGGTATTTACCGGCATTGGCGTTGTAACGCTGGTTATTATTTTTTTGCTGCGCCACGAGTGGTGGAAAACACTCAAAGATACTGCTGCTCTGGGTAAAACTCGACTTGTATTGTTGTTGGCACTGGTTTTGCTGCCAACGGCCTCATACACATTGGTCGGCGATGGGCCAAGTGAGCGTTTACAGGACAATATTGCCCGTGAACTTGCCGGAAACGGCTATTATGATTTCCTACGCGCCTTCCGCAACAACGATCTTGACTATTTCACATTCTATCGGACACTGCCTATTCAACAGGCAGAAACTATATTGCAAGAGGAATTTGAAGAAGGTACCGGCAAAAAACTGACTGCAACAGAACGTCCTAAACATGTATTTCCACGTAAGATAAGGGGCCAAGGTTCTGAAAAATATTTGAACGTTATTCTTGTGTCGATCGAAAGTCTGGGTTGCGATTATGTTGAATCATGTGGAGGCAGGCTCGGTCTCACACCCAATCTTGACAGGCTCTCAGCGCAGGGTCTGATGATGACAAAGGTCTATGCTACGGGGCTTCGAACGGTACGGGGTCTTGAGGCACTATCACTGTCCATCCCACCGACACCGGGCCATGCAGTACTCAAGCGTAAGAAAAACAAAGGCTTGCAAACTATCGGTTCAATATTCAAAGACAAGGGCTACGATGTGCTGTACCTCTATGGTGGGTACAGCTACTTTGACAACATGAAAGACTTCTTCTCAGGGAACGGTTATGAAGTCATAGATCGAACCGATATTGATGACAAAAACATCACCCATGAAAACATCTGGGGTGTGGCCGACGAAGATCTGTATCACCAGGCTATTCGTGAAATTGACCGACGGGTTGCTACTGGGCGCAAGGTGTTTGCTCACGTCATGACAACATCAAATCATCGGCCCTTTAGCTACCCTGCCGGACGCATCGATATTCCCTCCGGCACAGGTCGTGATGGTGCAGTCAAGTACACCGACTGGGCAATTGGCAACTTTATTAAGGAAGCATCTTCTCGTTCATGGTTTAAGGATACCGTATTTATTTTTGTTTCCGACCATACTTCTAATGGCAGAGGTCATACCGACCTTCCGCCCGAGAACTATCATATTCCTCTAATATTTTATTCTCCGGGGAATATTAAGCCAGGAAAAGTTCAATACTTAATGTCCCAGATTGACGTGGCGCCTATCCTGTTAGGGATGCTTAATTTCAACTATGATTCATATTTTTTTGGTGAAGATGTACTAAATGAACAGGGGCGTCACCAACGTGCATTGATGGCTAATTACCTGACTGTTGGGTACATGCAAGATAACGTTGTCGTGGAATTATTGCCTAATCAACGTGTTAACGTCCTGGACACTCTAACGGGTGAACATCTAAACAAAGACAGCGTAAAATCACGATACCTTATCAACGAGGCAATTGCTTATTATGAGATGGCAGCCGATATGTTACGTAAAAGGTCGCAAGAAACACAATAATTAACAGAGGTTACCTTAATAAACAGCTGTTGTTAGTTTTCTTTCTTGAATAACGTACCCGGGTAAAATCATTTATGAGCCCTGGATTTTAAACTGGAAAAGAATGATCGAATCCGCCTGGCGTTGGTCCCGCCATCTCCACCACCACCAAAGCGCGATGTCGAACGCATATCTACCTGGCTGCCGCCGGAATCAGTTGGGGTGATGTGTATGATGACATCATCACTAAAGCCAAACCAAAATGTGGACTCAGTGGCTTCAATATGTCCTTCCTCACGGTTTGCTTCCAATAATTCCCAGCCTTTTTTCCGAACCACCTCTACTGCAAAATCAAATACCTTGTCAGGAGGTGTGGGCAGCAGTAAGGGTTGAATATCTGGATACGCTTTCTCCTGGTAGGCCGCTATGGCGGGGCCTCCATAGACACGCGCATTTGGTGCACTCCAGAACTCGGGTGGATTTTCTGTATTTGTGGTGATGTCCTGTATGGGCGGTGCATTCTCTTCTGCATTCTTCCAATACATCAAATACAGAAGTGTCGGAATAATGATTGCTAAGCCGAGCAGGGTTAAGAAAAACCCCAGGCGACCACGTCTGGGTCGTATAACAAAGGTAGCAATCAGGCAAATCAAAGCAGATGCGCCACCTATATAGGCTGCCCATTCAAGAATCATCACTGCAGCAGTATAATCCCAATAACCTGTCCGGCTCCCTAATGGCGCAGCTATGGCAGCCAGAACCGAAAGGATAATGAGTAAAAACCCGGTAACTACGATTTTATTTGTGGATTTATTATTGAACTGGTTTTGCATGAATACCTCACTATCAGAATGATTTTACTTATTGTGAACGCTACCTGTGGACATCGGACACTATTTAATTTACTAAGTGCTTGTAAATACAATAAATAACTTTGATCTCGATCAATTTTTCATTTTTTGTGATATTTATTGTAGAACAAATATAGCAGAATTCTGGGTAACGAGGCCAGGTGTTAGCCATGTGCTTGTATTTGCAAGTGGTCAGGGTGTTGATCAGCTAGAGTATTGCTGCAGCAAGAATTTTGGAAATCATTCATTATTGATGAAGCAATGTTATAGCTTTCCATCCTGATCTCGTCGTTCTCTTTTTCTTTAGAGGTCTATCGACCTCTCGTAAGGGCGATCTATGATCGCCAGGGGTATCGAGGACAGACTTTGCGTCCGGTACAGCAGATCTGTACTTTGGTGTGAGTTTTGAGGCGGGCGGTCGGACAGCAAAATCGATTAAATGTGAAATACAGGGCCTGGATTCTGGCGGCTGTAATAATTGTTCAAAACGTATCTGAGAACATTATAAATTCAGACAGTCTCGTAATTCCTGTTCTGTTGGCTGGCGTCGAAATCTGACTTCATTATCTACGATCAAATTAGGCGAATGACGAATGCTATATTTTTCTACCAACTCTGGTTCGGATTCAGCAAACACCAGCCTGTGTTCTATTCCTAGATCATCCAGCTCCTTAGCCAGGTTTCTGCAATGACTACAGCCTTTGGTTGCAATTATCAATACTTCCATTTTATTCTCAGTATTTTTTCGACCACCCGTGCAAATCTAGTACAAGGGCAGGCTTTTTGTCAAGATACCTTTGCCTCTTATCCTTCTTCCAGTTGACACTGCCCGCTTGTTTTTGGGCAACTGGGCCAGCTTCTGATTTCCCACTTCTCATGCCCAGGCCTCAGCAGATCGAATACGAAGGGATCTTTTCATCATGTATACGGAGCCGTAATATGGCAATATGGGTTTGAAGGAGATTAAAGCTATGTTTGATACTGGCCATAGAGGTGGTGCATCATTTTTTATGAACAGGATCAGGCTCAAAACAGTGAAATACTGATTGAGGGAAGTGGATGAAATTGTCATTTCATGGGGCGGATCAGAATGTGACGGGCTCCTGTCACCTGATCCAGTGTGCAGGTAAAAAGGTTTTGATTGATTGTGGTCTGTACCAGGGGAGCCGGGAGATCGTAGAAGAGAATTCAGCGCCCTTTGGTTTCGATCCGGCTGACATTGACTACCTGTTGTTAACGCATGCCCACCTCGACCATTGTGGGCGTGTTCCATTGTTGGCAAAGCGAGGTTTTACCGGTGAGATCATAACAACGGCGGCAACGGTAGAACTGGCACGCCTGGTAATGCTTGATTCAGCGGGGCTACAGGAAGAGGAGGCGCGTTACCAGCAGCGCCGGGCAAATCGCAAAAGTGGTCGCCAGAAAAAAATAATCCAGCCATTGTATAACCGGCTGGATGCACTTAACTGTCTTGAATTTATTGGCCGCAGGGCTAACTACAATAAGGCAATTTTAGTTGCTCCGGGTATACGTGCAACTTTTATCGATGCCGGACATATCCTGGGTTCTGCCAGTATTCTACTGGAGCTAGAGGAAGAGGGACGGTCGCATCGTATTGTTTTTTCGGGTGACATTGGATATAGCAATCGTGCAATATTACGTGATCCGACACCGCCACCAGAGGTCGATACCGTTGTGATGGAGACAACCTATGGTGATCGTCTGCATAAACAATTAAAACCCTCTATTGACGAGTTATATACAGCAATAAATGAAACCATTGGGCAGGGAGGGAATGTAATCATTCCTACCTTCGCGCTGGAGCGTGCGCAGGAGGTGCTGTTTTATCTGCGGGAAGGGATAAAAAACAGGCGTATCGAGCATTACATCAACGTTTTTCTTGATTCACCGATGGCAATTTCGGCTACCAGGATTTTTGCCCGCCACCCTGAATGTTACAACACCAGGACGCTTAAGCTATCACAGGATGGTGGAGATCCATTCAACTTGCCCGGGTTGCGCTTCACTCAGGAAACGGCGGAATCCATGGCTATCAATAATGTGACCGGTGGAGCGGTGATCATGGCCGGCTCCGGCATGTGTACCGGTGGGCGGGTTCGCCACCATCTAAAGCACAATATCTGGAATAGAAAAAACAGTATCATCTTTGTTGGATTTGCCGCACATGGAACATTGGCAAGGCATATTATTGATGGTGCTGAAGAGGTGAGTATTTTTGGTGAAAAAATGCGGGTTCGTGCAGGTATCTATACGATTGGAGGTTTTTCTGCACACGCCGACCAGGCAGAATTGCTGGCATGGTATGGTCAGGCTGGGGACCCGAAAAAAACCTTCCTTGTACACGGTGAAAAAGAAAGTATGCAGGCCTTTGCCACAAAACTGCCAGGAGGACAGGTCGTAATGCCAGAGTTGCACCAGGTGTTTACTCTTTAAGGAAACATCTGGTTAATTTATGCACACATACCCTACGCTTAAAATATTCAGTTTTTTCGTTGCACCCGGGGGACTTCCTATGGTCACAACTCTTCGCAATAGCCCGCTATTACGTGCGCTTTCCACTTCAAATCTGAATAGTTTAGATCAGAATCCACCTCGTCCAGACACATCAGAGGTTTCTTAACAGTAGGCAGATTGAAGAAAGAGTAATGAGATCGGGCTTTATATTTGACCTGGCTGATTTCGCAAAAAAATCCCGGACTCAATTCCCATTTTTGTTCTGGCCCTGGATCTGTTCACCTAGCCATTGTTTTAATTGTTTTACTTCCTGACGCAGGAAGTTTTGATCTTCAAAAGCATTGGTGAGGGTAGCGATACCCTGGGATCGGGCCAGTAAATGCATCGCCACTTGTCTGGCCTCCTTTCCCAGGCCAAGTTCTTTCAGTTGTACCGTTAACCAGTCACGCTGTACGGCAAACATCTTATTTGCATCCCGCAGCATGGAGTGGTTTTGTTTCGCCAGCTCGGCACACAGGCTGCCGACAGGGCAGCCGTGATTTTTAATCTTGTCCTGATGGTTGGTCAGTATATCGATGTGCTCAACAATGCGTTGTTTAGGATCTGTATATTGTTTACTCCATTCATTTAACATCTGTTCGATTTCGGTAAGCCGAGTCTCTATAACGGCGTTTAAAATTTCATCTTTGCTTTTAAAGTGATAATAAAAATTACCACGCGAGATCCCCACGTCATCAGCTATATCGCTGAATGAAGTGCTTTCATAACCTTTCTGGTAAAACAATTGGTCGGCTGATACGACAATCCGTTGCCGTAATGCTTCACCTTTTTGTCCCATGCGTTGTTCCTGTTCTTACATCCTTATGCCGATACGGCAGTAGTTTATTTGGCAAAGGGGTAGTCTGTGTAGCCGTGTTCATCCCCACCATAAAAGCTGTCTTGGTCCGCTTCATTTAATGCCAGGTCGTTTTGATAACGGTATACCAGATCCGGGTTGGCCAGAAAGGGAACACCGAAAGCGACCATGTCACAATCGCCATTACGTAGAGCCTCTTCAGCACGCGTTTTGTCGTAAGCGTTATTGGCTATGTAGATACCCTCAAAGCGATCACGCAGGCTGCGGTAATTGAGATGCCGTTGCTTACTCACCATGTCACCTTCCAGTATATGTAAATAAGCCAGTTTGCGTGGGTTAAGCTGTGTAATGAAATAGGCAAAGTGCGTCTGTGGATTGGAATCTGACATGCTGTTAAAACTATTTTCCGGTGTCAGTCTTAGCCCAACGCGTTTCTCAGGCCATACTTCGCACACCGCATCGAGTACCTCATTGAGAAAGCGCATACGGTTTTCAACGTTGCCACCATACCGGTCAGTGCGATGATTGGATCCATCTCGCAGGAACTGATCGATGAGATATCCATTTGCACCATGCACTTCAATGCCATCAAAACCTGCCTTTTGGGCCATATCTGCAGCATATTTGTACTGTGCCACAATGCCCGTAATCTCATCGGTTTCCAGTGCCCGTGGGGTGATGAAGGGTTTCAGACCTTCAAAAGTAATGGCACTACCTTCCGGTTGTATTGCGGAAGGCGCGACCGGTGCATGATTGTCGGGCAATAAGTCCGGGTGGGAGATACGTCCACAATACCAGAGCTGAATAAAGATATGTCCACCTTCAGTATGCACGGCATCGGTAACTTCGCGCCAGCCAGCTACTTGCGCATCGCTATGGATGCCAGGGGTGGCTGGGTAACCAACACCGTCTGCCGAGACCTGCGAGGCTTCAGTAATGATTAAGCCAGCTTTGGCGCGCTGCTGATAGTATTTTACATTCAGACTATTCGGTGCATTATCCTGGTTGGCACGATTACGTGTCATCGGTGCCATGACCATCCGGTTGGGTAATGTGAGATCACCCACCGTGATTGAACTAAACAGCTCATTGCTCATTATTTTCTCCAGTTTGACAGGTATTCTATTTAATATATTGTATCAAAATAGGGCAAACGACCTAATTAATGCATGCAAAATAATACAGTCGTCCTAATTAGTCAAGAGGGGAAGATGGAGAGAATGTTTTATGTACTAGGTGAAAACTATATGACTGATAATACTGCTGTCTCACAAACTTGCTATTCCGGCTGCTACTGGAATTTATTGCTGTTTATATTGGTATATGTCAGTGACCCGTGGGATATCTGCTTCACCTCTCGCTTTCGACTTTTTGGTTTCAGCTTTTTAGTTTCCCAGTGTGCTCAGAGAGTGCCTCGTCATAATGACGAATAAGTAGGGCCTCTTTGTACTCAAATCATCACGATGCTAATCGTCACGGTGGGCATTGTAATGATTCCTGCGATGTTTGTATGCATGCTGATTTTTCCAGGGCCTGTAGTGTCCGTAATAATTTCGGTAGTAATGGTTATTGTAATGACGATGGTGACGTGGCTGTCTATAGGCTTCATGATACAAACGTGTCCCTGGGGAATAAAAGTAATCGAATATTATGGATGTACCTGTATTGAAATCATGATGACGATTACCAGCATAAGCCGTACCACCCGTGAAAAACAGGATTGTGACCAACAGTACGGTACTGGTCTTAATCAGCGGGTGAGTTCTATAAACAGGATGTATTGTAGTTGCTTTCATGGCCAAACCCTCGTTTTAGTTAGCTTGAGAGTTATTAAATAACAGGGTGCCTGAACCCTGGCTGAATGGAATGTGTTCTGTATTCAGCTAGTCGTCAGCATGATGGCCCGGTGGGATAGCGTTACAGTACAAACAATATAAACTAGGATTTGGCACGAGTTTTCCAGATGTTGCTGTTTTGGTACTTTGTGTCCAAGTAAAGCGACTCAAGTTTTTTCCGTGCCCAGGGCGTTTTTCGTAGGAATTTCAGGCTTGAGCTTATGCTCGGATCGTTGGTGAAGCATTTGATCCTGATTCGGCGACCCAGCTCTTCCCAGCCGTACCTTTCCTGTAGTTGGGTGATTATCATCTTCAGGGTCACACCGTGCAGTGGATCTCTGCTTCCTGATTTAGTCATTTGATGACCAGATGTTCTGGTTTGCTGCTTTTGTTTTTTCGGATTCTGCTTTATCAGGGGAAACTTTTTCTGCTGTGGCCTTTTTCGGAGAGGCCTTTTTAACACGGATCACATTACCAGCCAGATTCTTTCCATTGAGTGTTTTTACAGCAGCCCTGGCATCGCCCGGTCTGGGCATTTCGATAAAAGCAAAACCCTTGGATTTACCGGTTTGTTTATCCATTATCAGGCTACAGGACTGTACCGGCCCGTGGGCCTCAAATATTTTCAGAAGTTCCACTTCAGTGGTTGTACGGGCCAAATTGCGTATCAGTAGCTTCATGGGTCTATCGTGTTATTATCAAGGGTGTTGATTATACAGCCTGTGCTGGCTTGTGGATGTTATTTTTCGGGGGAAATGTGTAAGGGTTAAAGGGGCTTGATTGAAGTCGTTATCGTCTCACACTTTATTGGCACTGAGCAGGTAACACATCTTTTATCTTTTCTCTTGATCTTTTTTTTTCTTGCGAACAAAATTAACGATGAACGAGAGTCCGGTAAGACCGGCCAGTATGGCCAGGGCTAATGCAACACGGTCAAGTTCTGTTGTGGCAAGTTCACTGCCGATGTGTGCCAGAAAAAAACTTGCAGGCAGGATACCAATAATTGTCGCCGCCAGGAAACGCCAGAGTAACAGAGGTGTTAGTCCTGCTGCATAGCTAATTATGTCGAACGATAAGAATGGCATTAGTCTGCTTATAAGAACAATGCCTGTTAATGCATCCTGAGAATTGATAAATTTTTCCGGGAAGTGATTTTTTGCTATTTTCTCTACGTATTGAAAGCCTAGATATCGGGCTATGAGAAATGCCCCGGTGGCGCCAGTTAGAGAACCAATTAAAACATACAAGCCACCCCAAAAATGGCCGTATGCGGCTCCGGCAGCGATAGCTATCGGGGCACTGGGTAGGGGGCTAACTAATATGGCTATTGTCATTAGCAGGATAATAATGAACGGCCCTATTGCACCGTATGACTCCACTAATATCCTGATTTGTGTTCCATCCTGGAATTTTTCAAAGACGTTATATCTATACAATAGCCAGAAAATAAACAGACCCACAAAGCCCAGGAATATGAGTAGTAGTATTTTTTGAGGTGGATCAAATCGCATCTGTTGAATACTACGTGATCTTTGCGAAGAAATCTGAGCGAAAAATAGAATTACTGCTTACAATCTATGCGCCTGATGGATCCAGAGTTATTGTAAAAAAGTACAGTAATTGTGATGATTGTTTTTTTTAATCCTTAGGAAACCATGGTTTAATTTAAAGGAGCCGTCATTGCTGCATCCAATGGGTATTTCACGCAGGATGGGCAGATCCTTCTAGCGGCCATGAGTACCGAGGTGCGGCAGTCTCATAGCATTTAATCAAGCGCCCAAAGATTGCCTCGTCACGGCATTTCTCGCACAATAACGAATAAAACAAGGTTTCCCCAGATATTTTCCCTTCTTTTATAGCAGTATCCTCTTGCATTCATTCTGAATGTGATCGAATATTAACGCCGTTTAATGGTGCCATTCTGATAGTGGGCTGTGGTGCCGTATATCTCCCCCTTAAATGAACCGATTGAGACAAATGCCGGCACTTGAACCTGGAAACATGGCAGATATAGATACTGAAAAGACACTGGGGCAGGCACGCTCGCTGATGGAGGAAGGAAAGGAGGAGGAGGCACGGATGTGGCTGCTGAATCTATTAAAAGATAAACAGAATAATGTCGCTGCACTGCTTATGCTGGGTGGTTCTTATTTTGAGGAAAATAAATTTAAGGAGGCAAAGCTGGTATTTCAGCAATTGATTAAAATTGATCCCGGTGTCGGCCTGTATTCTATAGCCTTGTTTAATACGTTATGGCGGTTGGAGGAAACAGATGGAGCCCTGGAGGAAATCAGGCGATTTATGCTACATGCGGATAAAGATACTGAAAAAGAAACAATTGCTCAATATTTATCCACCCTCAGTGTGATGGAAAAGAATAACCAGATCACCACTGTCCCCTAAACTTTTAGTGGGATCAGCTAAATGATGGACCTGTTCAGTAAATGATCGAATGGATACAGAATAATGAGATAATAGTCTGGTGGCTTGTTGTATCATCAGCAGCTACTTTTCTCGTATCGCTGGTTTTGGTCCCATTGTTGGTCGTGCGTATTCCATCTGATTATTTCACACATAAGAAACGGCATATAAAGAGGCCCGAAAAATACCCCCCTGCAATACGGATAATAGTCCTGATTCTTAAGAATTTAATGGGTCTGGTATTGGTGTTGGCAGGGATACTTATGCTGGTGCTTCCCGGGCAGGGTCTGTTTACCATGATTGTTGGCATTATGATGATGAACTTCCCCGGTAAGTATAAGCTGGAACGGTGGATAGTTGAGCGTGGCCCGGTACTGAGGTCAATTAACTGGCTGCGCCGGCGTGCTGGTCGTGATTCCCTGGTTACGAATGACGATGGCAGTCCGGCTTCCTCTGATCGCTGAAGTCAATTATGCGGCAGATGCCCTGGGGATGTATCGGGCAGAGCAGGCACGCATACTTTGTCTGAAGTGTTACAATGTTTCCGACTTTATGCTGTTGGGATTATTGCTGAGGTGAGGTCCTGAAATTGCATACCGGGCTAAGCGCTTCGCGTATTTGTATGCACTTTCGGATAAGCAATTTTCCGGAGACGCTGCAAATATGGCGCACTGGATTCACCGGGAAAATATATTTCTGGGTACTACGCCGTTGTTGGCGATGGTCGATCAAGGCAGGATGAAAGACCTTATTGCTGTCATATCAAAGAGTATTTAACGGGGAATCCATAAACAGGAGAAATCATGTCTGATAAAACGTTTGCTGGAAGTTGCCTCTGTGGCTCGGTGAAATATGAAATTACCGGTGAAGTAGTGCGCTTTTCTCACTGTCATTGTCAGAGGTGCCGGAAGGCAACAGGTACGGGGCATGCAAGCAATATTCTGATTTCCTCAATTACCAGTCTGGCCTGGACGAGTGGTGAGTCATTACTGGTGCGCTATAAAGTGCCAGAGGCGAACAGGTTCTATAATTGTTTTTGTGCGAAATGCGGTAGCCCAATGCCCAGGGAGGTAAAAGAACTGGATGTGGTGCTTGTTCCTGCAGGATCGATAGACGATGAATTACTGGACTTACCACAACAGCACATTTTCTGGGACTCACGTGCCCAATGGTCGTGTCCGGCCGGTGGTCTCCCCGTTTATTCAGAATATCCCAAGTGAGTTTTATTTACTGAGCGCATCTCTGGTTACAGTTGCTATGATTAGTAGAAGGCCTGGAAGGCAGGGTCTATGCGTAAGTCTCTGATGGATTGAACCTGGTTGTTACACAGAATTATTCGTCGCCTGTCGGGTTAATTAATTTATCAGCGGACACAGGATTTTTACGAATAAAGTTTGCAGGGCCATCGACGTCCCCTTTCTTTTCCTCTACTTCTCCGAGAATACACCAGTCTGTTTTAGATGATGAATCTTCCAAATCATCACGCCTTTTACTGTTTAGTTTAATAAAGAGCTTAAGCTCATTTACTGAGTCGGCATTCCTTAGTGTATCTTCAATGCTTATTTTTCCAGATTCGAATAGCTCGAATAGCGCCTGGTCAAAGGTGCACATACCATGTTTAGCCCCCTTTTGCATTTGTTCTTTAAGCTCGTGGACATGTCCTTTGAATATTAAAGACCGCACCATTGGTGTGTTTATAAGTATTTCGATTGCGGCAACACGGCCCTTTTGGCCAATCGTTGGCACGAGCCGTTGTGACATGATGCATTTCATATTCAGTGATAGGTCCATCAGCAATTGTTCCCGCTTTGCTTCCGGGAAAAAATTAATGATTCGATCCATTGCCTGATTGGTGTTGCTGGCGTGTAGTGTGGCCATGCACAGATGCCCGGTTTCGGCAAATGCAATGGCGTATTCCATCGTTTCCTGATCACGTATTTCACCAATCAAGATGACATCAGGTGCCTGGCGTAGGGTATTTTTTAAAGCAGAAAACCAGTTCTTTGTATCGATACCGACCTCTCGTTGTGTGACCAGGCAGTTCTTGTTGCTGTGTACGTATTCAACCGGGTCTTCAATGGTAATAATATGACCCCGGGTGTTTTCATTTCGATGATTAATCATCGCGGCAAGAGAAGTTGATTTTCCTGAGCCTGTTGCACCCACGACGATGAGTAACCCCCGTTTGTTCATACAGACATCTTTCAGGATATTGGGCAGTTTCAGACTATCAAATTCTGGTATATCTGTGGTTATTGTACGCATCACCATGCCAACATGGCCCTGTTGTTGATAAATATTGACGCGAAAGCGCCCAATATCTTTGGGGTGTATAGCGAAGTTACATTCCAGTTCTTCCTCAAATTCTGCAAGTTGTTTGTCATTCATTGCAGCATAAGCAATGGCACGAGTATGTGTTGAGCTTAATCGCTGGTCAGAGACCGCTGTCATCTCACCATGAACTTTGATTGAGGGAGGAAAGTCTTCTGATATGAAAAGGTCAGAAGCTTCTTTATCTAACATGATTTTGAGAAGATTATTCAGGTATTCGATAGCCTGTTCGTGATTCATTCTATGTTCCGTACATTGACCTGTAGGTCAAGTATAGTCGTATGTGAAGGGGAGTCTATGAGATTTCCGTGTTTGTAGAGGTTTTTTGCCGGTTCTGGAAGGGGCTCTGAAGAATGATTTGAATAGATAGAGGTATCCTTCATTCGAACCCTTACGGTTTAGTTGTATTTTGAAACCTTATTTCTCCCTGTCTGTTTGGATTGATACATAGCATGATCTGCGGCGCTCATCAGTTCATCGATGCTTAAACTGGTGCTATACTTCTGACTCAGAACACCAATTGAAAGAGTAACGTGTATCTTTTTCTCATTCCATATAAAAGGGGTATTCTCCACCGATAGTCTCAGATGCTCAGCCCTCCTGAGCAGCGTTTCTTCATCACAGATAAAATGTGCGACAAATTCATCCCCACCATAGCGTGCAACGATGTCGCCGGGTCGTGTGGACTTGTATAATTCTTCTGCCACCCTTGTCAAAACATAATCGCCGGCAGCGTGCCCATAATTGTCATTAATCT
Source organism: Gammaproteobacteria bacterium (assembly GCA_013150915.1). Lineage (GTDB taxonomy): Bacteria > Pseudomonadota > Gammaproteobacteria > BMS3Bbin11 > BMS3Bbin11 > BMS3Bbin11. The sequence continues at coordinate 11,931 of JAADJE010000005.1, read as the reverse complement.
GTTTGAAATTATCAACATCCAGAAGCATGATACCAATGTTTTCTCCAAGAGGTTTGCTTAGCGTCTCACTCAGGGCATTTTCAAAATATCGCCTGTTGCCAATTTCTGTCAGGTAATCTCTTGCACTTATTTCCTGCAGACGTTTATTGGCTTTTCTCAGTTCTGCGGTTGCCTCTTCCACCTTCTTCTTCAGGGAGTTATTAAGTTCTACATTCTCATTATTGGATGAGCGAAGACGATTGATCAACAGGGATAAGGCCTCCCAGAGTTGACGCACTTCCATTGGACTATGTTCGGGCACTTTGCCCAGAGACCCCCATTCTGGCTGCAGACCTAGCTTGCTGGCATTAGCAGCGAGTGTGTTAATCGGTCTCGTGATCCAGAGTGTCAGAAAATAAGCAGCCAGAATGGCTATAATGATTCCAAACACTGACCACAGCACCACTTTAGCCATCATGGTATTGACGGCAGCTTCAATTTCGGATTTTGGTTGAGGAACCATAACCCCCCAACCCAGGTCTTTGATGCCTGCGTAACCTGCTACCATATCGGTTTTTGTATAACTGGAATAAAACTCGGTAACGCCAGTTTCACCCTTGATCATTTTTTGTACGATAGGCCAGTCTGAGATGTCACGTATTTCCTTCACCCATTCTGGATTCGGATGGGCAAGTACATGGCCCTTACCGTCGACAATGGCACTGTGGCCTTTTATGCCGAATACTACCTTACTGCGGATAACTTCCAGAGGTTGTAAGTCAAGTTCAGCGAAAAGTATTGCTTTAAGCTGGCCACTGGAATCCAGTACGGCCTGGCTCATTACTATGACTGGTTCACCGGTGATGAAGCTGTGATGAACATCCGATATATCAGATGTCTTTTTATCCAGCAGAATATGTCTGAAACAGGCGAGTTGACTGTAGTCTGGTGCAGGGTTGTAGTCATGGATGCTGTCATTGACAGAGAGTATTTTCAGGGTTCCATCGAGATCAAGTACAGCTATCGCATTGAACCCCTTCAAAAAACGGACAGATTGGTCGATTAGTTCCTGGTACTGCTTTAAAAAAGGATATTCCAGCTGATTGAATGTACTGGCCAGTATCTGCAGGGACTGGCGGTGATTATTGACATACATTTTAAGGGGTTCAGACAAATTCTGAGCCAGCAACTGGTGTTTCTCAAATAGTTGCTGACGTTGATCCTCCCATGTCGCTTTGTAAAGGTAGAGCGTTATAATCCCTACCGGTACTATAGACACGAGCACGATACTGACCATAACCAGTCTGGAAATCGACCGGTTTTTTCCGTTTCGGGATTTAATATCCGATACCCTCAAATAAATATTTTATTTCTTATTTTTCTTATATTTTTAAAAAAAGGGTATATAACCCCCAATCATACAAAAAAATTATAGTCCAAATTGATTAGATAGATAGTTTTCAGATGGCTGGTTTATTGATTTCATGGAGTGGATTGAGAATGATTACTGATACAGCTGGGTCGCTTCAATTTGATATGAAGGAATACTTTACAGGTGTCCATAAAAAAACAAAGATGTTTGTTCGTTGTATCAATCGTATTGAATCTAAAGAAATTCTTGCCAAGAGGTCCCCTTTAAATTTAAAGGGTGATGAACTCGGGGCGTACCGTTAGAATTCTTATTTTTTTATCAGGAAAAGTGAATGGGTCTGAAATATGAGTAATATCATGGGAGTACTGTTAGACGGCGTGGCGCAACTGGAATATGACAGGGAAAAGCCATTGCCAGATCATCAGGCCACCTATCTGGATAAGATGGATGAGAAGATGGCCGAGGGGATTACTCTCGGGGATGAAGAAATCAAGAATCCTGATGTTAATCAGCGTGCCCAGTTTGTCGTGGCGAACCTTGTCCATGCATTAAAAACAGACAATGAGCAGGTGGCAGGTGCCATGTGCAGTTATCTTGCACTCCGGTTGCCCGATTTAAAGCAGATAAAGATTACCGACCATGCGGGGGAAGTCTCCGTCGAATTTGATTATGAGCGTGAATATACAAATCAGGTAGCAGTGAAATTTACGCTACACTAAACCAATACTGCCCATATCCCATGAAACCCTGATTTGTTTGTTATTGCTTGTTGGGCGTAATGACGGATATTATAATTAATCAGGGCTTCCCCAGGCGTCGGGTCGGGTTGAAATTTTTCTGACGTCTGACGGGGGGAGATCAGCCCGTTATTTTCTCTTCCTGATGATCATCTGTATGAATGGGCTTAAGATGCGGTGTCCAGTTATCTATTCGATGCTGGACTCTAAATTCTGAAAGTAGCATTCCACAGATCTTGCAGCGGGCATTCTTGTCCAGGGCCATCACGTCCTGTTTGCTGAAATAGTGTCGGTGTTCACCGCGAAGAGCGTAATCGATTTTCGCACGGAAGATTTTCTTTTTCTTCTTTATGAGCTTGCTTTTTTTCTCAATATACTCACTTACAGTAGTGGTTTCTTTGCTGCTACGACCAAACATTGTTTTTCCTCACCGTGTGAACTATCAGGTTTTGTATTAAGTTTAGAGTGTTATTCTTAAAATACTATGAAGGGGAGGTGCGTCTCATCGGCTATACCTATCCATTCATCTCAAAGATGGCTCTAATAGTGACAATTTACTGAAAAACTCCAGGGTAACCCTATCCTAAATAAGGGGTTTGGATGACATTATCCCGCTTTAATTCACTGCTTCCAGCGCTTATTTTAGCGGCCTGTGGCCGGGGGCGAATCAGAGGTTCCTTAAGTTTATTAAAGGAAGGGGCCGTAGGATCAGGAACAGTTCCTTCCACCGCTGGCGAATCCGGTGTTTTAGAAACACAGTTTTCCGTTGGGGCTTCCTGACTTTTCTGTGTTGGGCTGATTACGTCGTTCCTCTTTCTAATCGTCCTCTTTGGGATAAATTTCCGGAACAAATGTTTGATCAGACATGGGTGGGCGCACATAACCGACTGTTTTATTTCGTTCAGGGAGTACAATTTTCTCAGGTGTCAGATCTTCATAGGGGATAAGGCTTAAAAGATGAGAGATACAGTTCAGGCGGGCATGCTTTTTTATATCAGAATTTACCACATACCAGGGGGCCTGCTTGATATCGGTGTGAGCAAACATCTGATCTTTTGCTTTTGAATATTCCTCCCAGCGAGAGAGTGATTCAAGGTCAATAGGGCTTAGTTTCCAGCGTTTGTGAGGTTCTTCAAGGCGTGAGCGAAAACGCTTTCCCTGTACATCATCAGAAACTGAGAACCAGTATTTTATGAGAATAGTCCCTGATCGAACCAACATCCGCTCAAATTCGGGGCAGGAGCGCAGGAATTCCTCGTGTTCCTCCGCTGTGCAAAAACCCATTACCTTTTCTACCCCGGCGCGGTTGTACCAGCTGCGATCCAGCAGAACTATTTCACCAGCCGCTGGCAGGTATGCTGAATATCGCTGGAAATACCATTGTGATTTTTCTCTTTCTGTTGGTGCGGGCAGGGCAACAACGCGAGCAATACGTGGATTCAGGTGCTGAGTGATACGTTTGATTACACCTCCTTTCCCAGCTGCATCCCGGCCCTCAAATATAATAATGACTTTCAGTCCCTGATGTTTGACCCAGGCCTGCAGTTTTACCAGCTCCAGTTGAAGTTCAAATAAGGCCTTTTCATAGGCACGTTTGCCGATGACCTTTGATTTTTTTGACATAAGGACTTCCTGTAGCATTTTGTAGCAGGCTAATGGTTTATAATAACGCAGATTCAAAAGTGTGGCACCTGCCAAGTGACACTTAGTGAGTGTGGTTAGCATGCATGACGAAAAGATGTACGAAAAGTATGACGAAATACCTAAGAGTAAGTCCAAGATTAAGCGTGAGATGCAGCGCTTGCGAGACCTTGGTGAGGAGCTGGTTGACCTTCCTCGGGCCTCACTAAAAAAGTTTGACTTTTCTGAGATTCTGCGTGATTCGATTATTCTGGCACAGGGCCTAAAACGTGAGGCACGGCGCCGGCAGTTACAGCATATCGGCAAACTGCTGCGCGATGAGAACGATGCTGCCATTTGGCAGTTGCTTAGCCAGGTATCACAGCCACAACGGGAAGAGCTGAAGGCCTTCCATGAAATTGAAGAATGGCGGGACAGGTTGCTGGATGGCGATGATGAAGTCATTAATCAGGCAGTCAACAGATTTCAAGGGGCAGACCGCCAGTACCTCAGGCAGCTGGTACGCAATGCGCGTAAAGAACGTCAACAGGAAAAGCCACCAAAATCCGCCCGATTGTTATTTCAGTATTTAAAAGGGTTACGGAAAACATAGTTTTCTGTTTTCGGTGCTCAGTAAAAAGTTAAAATATTTTGAACGCTGAACACTGAACACTGAATTTAATATATCATTGCGCAACCATAATTATAAAAGGATTTTTCTATGTCTGAGATGACATTTTTCTGGCACGACTACGAAACCTGGGGACTGAACCCTCGCGCTGACCGGCCCTCTCAGTTTGCCGGTATCCGTACCAATGCCGAGCTGGAAATTATTGGCGAAGAGGTGATGATTTATTGCCGCCCCAGTGAGGACTTCATACCGCATCCTGACTCAGTAATGATTACCGGCCTGTTGCCGCAAGTGGCGAGTGAAAGAGGTATTCCCGAAGCCGATTTTTTTCGGCAGATACATAAACACTTTTCTCGGCCCGGTACCTGTGGGGTAGGCTATAACAATCTGCGTTTTGATGATGAAGTGACACGTTTTGGTTTTTATCGAAACTTTATTGATCCCTACGAGCGTGAATGGAAAAATGGCAACAGTCGCTGGGACATTATTGATCTGGTACGCATGGCCTATGCTCTGCGACCGGAAGGCATCAACTGGCCGACACGGGGCGATGGCGTTGCCAGTTTTCGACTCGAGGATATGACTGTTGCGAATGATATCCCCCATGTCGGTGCGCATGATGCATTGTCTGATGTGCATGCAACCATTGGACTTGCCCGCCTGATAAAACAGAAACAGCCGAATCTTTTTAACTATTACTTAAAACTACGACACAAGAATGAAGTCCTGAAGATCATTAAAGACTTTAAGGATGCAACACCGATACTGCATGTATCAGGCATGTATCCGATCGAGTTTGGACGCATTGCACCGGTAATGCCGCTGTTCAGGAATAATCAGAACAAGAATGAAATAATCGTGATAGATCTAAGACAGGATCCCAAAAAACTATTGTCCATGTCCTCAAAGGAGATTAGCCGGGATTTATTTACCCGCAAGGAAGACCGGCCAGAAGGCAGTGAGCGGGTTGGTGTGAAGAGCCTGCATGTCAACAAGTCACCCGCTGTCGCACCCATGGCTACCTTACGTGGCACAGAGGCTAAACGCTGGAAGATCGATCTTACAGCCATTAGAAAACACCGTGATCAGATATTAGCGGCCAAGGGCTTTGCAGGGCGCATCAGAGAGGTGTATGAGGGCCGTGCGCCAGTCGAACCGGGGGATGTGGATTCACTACTGTATGGGGGTTTTTTTGGTGATGCTGATCGTCGTATAAGCAATAAAATACTGAATTCCAAAGCTGAAGACCTGATGGACTGGGAGCCGGATTTTGAGGATCAGAGACTGCAGCAACTTTTCCCCCGTTATCGCGCACGCAACTGGCCGCATCTGTTATCTGAAGATAATCAAAAATGGTGGAGGAACTTTTGTCGAGTCAGACTGTTGGAAGGTGATTTCGGTAGCACACTTACGCTGGAAGCCTTTAATCAAAGGGTGCGTGAGATTTATGATGAAGAGAGGGATGAAGACAAGCTAACGTTAATGCAGCAGCTTGAACAGTGGGTACAAAGTCTGGTTGATGGATTGTAGCTTTCAAATTACAAAGCTTTCCACTGTTTTTAATCCCATACTAATGCAGGCTCATTCATCAGGAAGGCCTGCTCACGCAGAATAAGTATCTGCTCCTCCCAGTAGTTCATGCTGTTAAACCATGGGAAGGCCAGTGGAAAGGCCGGGTCATCCCAGCGTCGTGCCAGCCATGCTGAGTAGTGAATCAGTCGCATAGTTCGTAATGCTTCAAGCAGATGCAGCTCAACGGGATTAAAATCATAAAACTGCGTATAGCCTTCCAGTAGGTCGGCAAGGCGAGCCGCCATATACGCACGGTCACCAGACAGAAACATCCACAGATCCTGTATCGCTGGACCAGTGCGGGCATCATCAAAATCAACAATATGCGGCCCGCTATCTGTCCACAAAATATTACCTGGGTGGCAGTCGCCATGTAAGCGAATGTTGTGAACTTCTCCTGCACGATCAAAACACTGCTGTATCTGTTCAATAAGGTCTTTCGTCAGGCCCTGATAGGCCTCAATGAGATGCGCCGGAATAAAATTATGATCCAGAAGATATCTCCTTGGTTCTATTGCAAAACGTTCGATATCCAATTCAGGCCGGTATTCGAACTTTTTCGTTGCCCCCTCTGCATGGATGCGTGCAATAAAACGTCCCAACTGCTCAAGGTGTTCCGGATTGTCCAGCTCCGGCGCTCTACCGCCGCGGCAGGGATAAAGTGCAAAACGATAGGATTCATAATGGTGCAGGCTCACGCCTTTATCATCTTTATCGGGTGCGATGACCGGTATTTCCAGTGTGGCCAGTGTCTGTGTGTACTCGTGTTCCTCTATGATCGCCTGGTCAGACCATCGGCCGGGTCGGTAAAATTTCGCCACCAGCGGGGACTGGTCTTCGATTCCAATCTGGTACACCCGGTTCTCATAACTGTTAAGTGCCAGGAAACGGCCGTCACATCGTAGGCCCAGAGATTCAATAGCATCGAGCATATGGTCGGGTGTCAATTGTGCAAAGGCTTCTTTGGCATTTGATTCAGTCATAGCGAATACTTACTTCCACTGTTGCAAGATCACGTGAACGGTTGATTCGCCATGGGTAATCCAGCACTCTCCATCCTGTACAGTGCATTGCAAGTGTATGTGGCGATTAACCAGTTGTGTCAGGGATTTACAGGCCTCTTCATTAATACTGAAAACCTTGAGATTATCAAAGCGTTGGCTACTGTCTTTAAATTGTTTCCACCATAGCTCTGCGCTACGTTGTTGATAAGTATAAACAATAACTTCATCAGCCCGTCCACATGCCTTACGCAGGTGTTTTTCACCAGGTTGCCCAAGGACTATCCAGAGCAAGATATCATCGGTCAGGTTTTTTTCCCAGATGTCAGGTTCATCATCAGTGCTGATACCTTTAGTAAACTTCAGTTCTTCACTGGCATTTAACGCAAAGCTCAACAGCCTCGCCATCATGCGGACATTTGTTTCTGAAGGGTGGCGGGCTACAGTTAATGAATAGTTACGGTAACGGTGGCGATCCATATCGGCTATTTGTAACTCAGTTTTGTAGATTATTGCCTTTTGTGCCATAGATTTGTATCTAACCCGTATTGATAGTGTAATTATTCTACCATCGTGTAGAGTTGCTGAGTGGCTACGTAGCTAATAAAAAGGGCGATTTTAATCATAAGTTTTCTGTTGTATATGATAATTTGTTCTTATATACTCGGTCGAAATATTGGATTGACTGCACATGCATCTTTCCTGTATCGAAAAGAATTACAATATTGTTGAGCACGGTTTCAGTGGACCAGTAACGGCTATAAACTGTTGTGCCAGGTGACATTTGTAATATATTTTTTATTTAATTATTGAGGTTTTTTACACATGGCTACAGGTACCGTAAAGTGGTTTAACAACTCCAAAGGTTTTGGTTTTATTACTCCAGATGATGGCAGTGCAGATGTATTTGTACATTTCTCTGCTATTGCTTCAGATGGTTTCAGGACACTCGAGGAAGGGCAGGCAGTTTCGTATGACGTAGAGACCGGCCCAAAGGGGCCACAGGCGTCGAATGTTACCCCTACCTGAATAATCCATTTCTGCTTTGTATAAAAACCCCGCAATGCGGGGTTTTTTATGGCTATTCTTCTTCCCGGTATTCCGGGGACAGTATACTGAATTTTCAACCGTCAATTAATCAGGCCTGGATATCCCCTATAATTTTTGTTATTGAAGTCAGCCTTTCTGCCAATGCTTACCGATTACGGCTGCTATAAATTGGTATAATGTCCCCGGAATTTCCGGAATTCAATATGGATACCCTGAGTGATTTAATAAAAGCCATAGCTTTTGCTGCGGATAAGCATCGTGATCAACGACGCAAAGATGTTTGTGCGTCTCCTTACATCAATCACCCTATACAACTGGTCAATCTACTGTGTAATGAAGCGGGCGTAAGCAATATAAATGTTCTTTGTGCTGCGGGACTGCATGACACACTGGAAGACACAGAAACGACTGCTACTGAGCTGACACAATACTTTGGGCAGCAGATATGCAGTATCGTTCTCGAAATGTCTGATGACAGCAATCTATGTAAAACTGAGCGCAAGAAAGAGCAAATCAGACACGCATCGGATCTCAGTAATGAAGCAAAGCTGGTAAAGCTGGCAGATAAAATATGTAACCTGCGAGATGTGGCTGATAATCCACCGGCTGGATGGGATTTACAGAGACGACAGGAATATTTTGACTGGGCGCTGGCTGTGATTAATGGACTACGTGGCATACATCCTGGACTTGAGTCTATTTTTGATGAAACCTATGCAAGAAGGCCTGAATGAAGAACAGTTAAAAAATAGAAAAGAGCCATGATTCTCAAAGTGGGTGATCCAAAAATGAGAGAAGATATTGATCAAATAGTTGCACGAGATTAACTGTGGAGAATACCCGGGTCTCATGGCAGAAACTGGAGCACTGCTTTACCCGTAGACCATTGATGCCTGGCTAAAAACGGAAGAAATCAGAATAGCCATAGAGAATGATATGGGGTGGAGTGAGGGTAAACCTGGTCTGTGGGTGGTGTTGCATCCTGGGTACAGATGCAGAGGGAAGGCATTTGGATTTTTTTCAGGAGGTTGCGTATTTATGTACGATGAGTATAAAATTACCGCATCGCAGTGGGTGTGTTGATTTGTGATTCACAGGGGAATGGGGGAATAGACATGACAGATAGAGAAAATAAGAAACTGGATAGGGAATCAAGCGATAAGAAGCTGGAAAAGCGCCGTAAGGCGTTGAAAAAAATACTGGCAGGGAGCGGTACTGTGGTAAGTGCTGCCGCCATGCAGGACAAATGGGCCAAACCAGTCATTGAATCAGTGGTGCTACCTGCGCATGCGCAGACATCGGTGGCCAGTTACTCGGTGTCAGTGGTTGCGTTATTGGAACGGAATAAATTTTTGGACTTTTTTGTCCCTACTGCGCACGCTGAATCTACATCAACGACTGCGGCCCCAACAACAACAGGAGCCCCGACAACAAAGAACATCTGTATCAACGTCGTTGGGGTAACCGCTGCAGTTCAGGTAACTGTACAGGGCTCAAGTTCTCTCTATACGGGCAATCTTACTTTGCCATTTGGAGATTCTGCCCTTACCGCCTCATCACCCAGTACCGTGTCTGTTAGTATCAGTGGTGCCTTAAGTCCGGGTGGAAGCTCTGTTTTTGGTGTTGTGAATGTAACCGGCAATGCGCCTACTTCATACAATGCACCAAAATCCAGCGTGACCTGTCAGTTGACGCCTCCTACACCGAGTTAGTAAACAAGAACGCTAATACAGTTTCTTAAAGACTATATATCAGGGTAATAATGAAGCTGCCTCTACACGGGGGTGGCTTTTTTATATACTATGTTTAGCAAATAGTTATGAGTATTCAGGATGCTGTTGTCGTCAAATTTAGTGCCATGCCGAGTCACTGATATTTTCCTTACCTGTAATGGGGGTGAAATGCTGGTCATCCACAAACGGGGTGGGGCAGATGCTTTTCGGGTTAATCTATCTGCCGCCTATATTTGGCAATTGTGCAACGGTGTGAGGAACATTGCTGAGATCACAGCTATCGTCAAGGAGACAGAAGAGACTTCAGATGAAGCTGCCGAGGTGGAAGTGTCAGATACATTGTGCCGCTTATTTTCACAGGGCCTGCTGGATTTCGGGACTCATATGCTTAAGCCATTTGCAAGCATTTCTTTCTCAAATTACGCTGGAGACCTGAATGATCGTCATCATTTCTTTATTAATCTGCTTGGGCAATGGTTTGATCTTCGGGCAGTAGAAGGTATTGATGGCTCTGACATTTATATCAATTTTTCTGATCCTGAGTTGCATGTTCATACAGCTTCTTTACAGATCTATGTGGCTAAAAAAGGGAATGCGGCAGTTCCAGCTCAGGGTTATGATTTTGTATTTACACCTGAGCGGGATGATCGTATTTCTCAAGAGAGAAATCTATTGCTGCCCAAGGCGGCTGCAAGCGGTAGTCTGCCGATACTTCTGTCTGAAGACCAGGAGAAACTTGTCAATATTTTGGGCGAGATAGGAGGAGAGGGAAACCTTACTCCATCTTCAACTATTCCTGATGCAAAGGCTGAAGTCACTCCAACAAAGAAACTGACCATAGGTATGGCGACCTATGATGATTATGATGGTGTGTATTTTTCAGTGCAGGCCATCCGCATGTATCACCCGGAAGTGACTGAAGAAACAGAAATACTCGTGATAGATAATAACCCATCTGGACCGTGTGCAGAGGCGTTACGCAATCTGGGGGCGAACGTTTCTGGTTACCGTTATATTGCTGTCGATGAGATAAGAGGCACGGCAGTTAGGGATTTCGTTTTCACAAAGGCGAATACCGAGTATGTGATGTGTATTGACTCACACGTTTTTATTGAACCGGGTGCAATTCGTAAATTGATCGATTATTTTGATGAGCATCCAGATACCCCTGATCTGCTTCAGGGGCCACTGATCTATGATGATTTGAAGAGCATCAGTACGCATTTTGAGCCAGCATGGCGACAGGGGATGTTTGGCTTCTGGAGTACAGATGAGCGTGGAATGGATGTGTTGGGTGAGCCTTTTGATATTCCCATGCAGGGACTGGGGCTTGCAGCGTGCCGGAAACAGGCGTGGCAGGGCTATAACCCCCGTTTTAGCGGTTTCGGTGGTGAAGAAGGCTATATTCATCAAAAATTTCGTAATGCTGGCGCGCGCACATTATGTTTACCCTTTCTTCGCTGGATGCATCGTTTCTCCCGTCCAATGGGGGTGCACTACCCGAATAAGTGGGAAGAAAGAATTCGTAATTATTTGATCGGTTTCGAAGAAGTAGGCCTGGACATAGAGCAGTTACGACAACATTTTTGCGAGGTGACAAGTCAAAAAGTAGTTGAAGAAATTGTTCAACAAATCAAGGATGAAGAAAATGATCCCTTTAACTTTTTTGATGGTATTTATTGTATCAACCTTGATAGAGAAGTAGGCCGTTGGCAGAAAATGGAAGTTCGTCTGAAAATGCTAGGGATTCGTGACCGCGTAATACGATTTAGTGCTATTGAAACACCTGAATCACATCATATTGGATGCGCTTTATCCCATAGAAATATTATTGAAAATGCAAGGAAAAAAGGTTTTCAAAATGTTCTGGTGTTGGAAGATGATGCAATGTTTCATGATGAAACGTTAAAACATCTTTCTAACTCGCTAGTTGAACTTAAACACCTGGACTGGAATGCTTTTTATCTAGGAGGGATGAAGTGGGGTGAAATAAACGCTGAACCGTATGCCAAAATTAATGGTTGTCGTTACCTCGAAACACCGCGAAGAATGACTACTACCCATGCCATCGCATACAATGCGGGATTGATGGACATCATTCTAGAAGACTTACCGGATAACATTGAGGCCATGAAATCCTGGCTCAAAAAGCATCGAGCAATTGATCAATATTTAACTAAGCTTGATAAGCTTGTCGTCATGAGCCCAGTAGTCGCTACACAGGCGAATATTTTGG
>JAADJE010000087.1 GCA_013150915.1 Gammaproteobacteria bacterium | reverse complement strand
CGGTATCGAAAAGGTACCGGAAGTTTATGACTAAAGGAAGAAAAAAGCTGGCCGATAGCAGGCCAGACGCAGCGAAGTATCCTGAAAGAGGGGCCTGCCGAATAGCAAGGAATGTGAGGTGGGGCACATCGTTACAAGCATCGGGGTGTTCTACTGAGCACATTCCGCAATGGTTGGGCGTGATCAGGACAGAATCGTTCAGGACTCGCGCACTGCGCGAGGGACATCAGGGATTTTTACAGAGATATAATCGATATCAAGGGATAGAAAAAATGTATCACATCTTGCGCAGAACCTTCATCATCGTATTGGCCGCTTTCGTGATCACCGCATGCGGTGGCGGTGGTGGCCGCGAAGACCTCAAAACCAGCGGTGGTGGCACAGGCGGCTCTGGTTCAGGCGGTGGTAGCACCGGTGGTGGCTCCACAACCGGGACAGTCACCATTACACTTCAGTCCAGTCTTACACAGCTTTCTGCGGGTGGTAGTACATCTCTCACCGCTACCCTCACTGATGCCCAGAGCGGCTTGTTTCTGACCGCCACAGATGTGACGTTCTCCTCGGTCTGTATCGGAAGCAACCTGGCCTCGGTTATTTCGCCCATCACCTCTAACAGTGGCGTGGCCATTACAACCTATACAGCGCAGGGTTGTACGGGCAACGATGTTATTACCGCAAGTGCGACGGTAGATGGATCAACGATTTCAGCCAATGTAACGGTAAACGTTCTGGCCGCAACGCTTGGCTCAATAGAATTTGTTTCTTCTGTACCCAATAACATTGCCTTGAAAGGGATGGGGGGTGCCGGCCAGTCTGAAACTTCAGCAGTAACGTTCCGTGTGCTGGATACAGCAGGCAACCCGATTGGTAATCGATCGGTTACCTTCACGCTCAATACCACGGTAGGCGGTTTGCAATTCAGTCCCGGGACAGGAACGGCGACCAGTGGAAGTGATGGTTTGATTCAAACCATTGTCCAGTCCGGTACCGTGGCTACCCCGGTACGCGTTACTGCGACGGTGGACAGCACAGGTATCGCGACTCAGTCAGATCAATTGGTTGTTACGACAGGCATTCCTGACAACAACAGTTTTTCATTGGCTGCTGAAACGCTCAATCCGGAAGCCTGGGATACTGACGGAGTCCAGGTGCCTATCACGGCGCGCCTGGCTGATCGTTTCAACAACCCAGTACCAGATGGCACCACCATCCTGTTTACCACAGAAGGTGGTTCGATTGGCGGTTCCTGTCAGACGGTCACCGGCGCATGTTCGGTAAACTGGGTAAGCCAGAACCCACGGCCGTCAGACGGGCGTGTCACCATTCTTGCCACGGCGGTTGGTGAAGAGAGCTTTACGGATCAGAACGGCAACGGCAGCTTTGATGCTGGCGAACCATTCAACGACCTGGGTGAGGCCTTCCAGGATAACAATGAAGACGGTGCATATCAGATCGGTGAACAGTTCGCGGATTTTAATGTCAACGGTAGCAGAGATATCGGAGACGGTACTTATAATGGTGTCGTTTGTAGTGCCTCTTCGTGTGTCGTCTCAACGCTGAATGTGCGTGATAGTGTGACCATTGTCATGTCTGGAAAGTTTGCAAACATTACCATCGCGAGCGGGGCTACAACGGTGGCATTGCCAGCGACTATAAATATTGTCGTGGTGGATGATCGAGGGCAGATCATGCCTGCTGGTACAACCATAAAAGCCACCACGAGTAATGGTACTATTGATACGCCTTCAACTTTTACCGTGACGAACACCTCGGCAAATTGTGCCGGCGCCTGTACGTATTCATTTGGTTTATCTAAGGACACAACGCCAAGTAGCGGTGCTATGACCGTAACTGTGACCACGCCAGGTGGAACGGTAAAGTTCTCTTCAATAACTGTTACCGATCTTCTCTAGTCTAATATAAAAAGCTGCACGTATTTCACAATACCTGCAGCTTTTTTGAGTTAATGTGGGACAGACTACGTTTTTACAATTTATATTCACCGTACAACCGCATCAATTTTGGTCGTGATCGCTATGGCGACGCCAATCAACTCACGGTGAACCCATCCACCAATGGTACAAGCTGGGCGCAGGATTTCACCAATACCTATCAACATAATAAACGGGATATGTTGAAACTGACAACATTCAGCCCGACGCAAAACTTATTGTTTGACTGCTATCCGACTGACGAAATCAAGCAAATATCCTTTACCAATGGAACAACGACTAAATATGCCTACTCCTCCCCCAAGTGGCGTGCGCAGAGTATCTGGCTGCGCCATACACTGGCGCGCAAGAAACGCGATGATGTCGCTTGTGGTGAGACCGAGACGGCCCACCCGGGCTACCAGGGTTACAAGACACCTTCTAAGTAGACACATTCAAGTGACCGGGTATTGTCATTCTTCGAGCAACACGCGTTGCCTATGTGTGCATTCTCACGGACCGAGGAACCGAGTACTGTGGCTGTGCTGATCAGCATGATTACCAGTTATACTTGGCGCTTAATGATATTGAGCACACCAAGACCAAGGTAAGATTGCCACAGACCAATGGAATCTGTGAGCGCTTCCATAAGACCATTTTACAGGAGTTTTATCAGGTCACGTTGAGGGAAAAGAGCTATTCTGATACCGCTTTTTTGTAAGTTGATCTTGACGAATGGTTGGCGTACTACAATATTGAACGAACGCATCAAGGAAAGATGTGCTGTGGCAGAACACCTTTAGCCATGCTGGAAGATGGAAAACAAATCTGGCAGGAGAAATTTATTAACTGAATTTTACCTCACACAGTCACTCTTGAAAAACCGGTAACTGTCAGATCGTGTTTGAACCGCTACACATTAACCATTATAGCTCTGACGCACGGTGTTAACCCACGCTTAGGACGGAGGTCAGCTCCTTTTTCGGAAAGTTATTATGTCTAGAAAATGATAGCCTCACAAAAGTGTAAACTTAGGCGCATCTAATGCAGGTATCCCGTTCGAATGGACTTTTAAGCAGAGTGGAAATAAAAAAACAACTTATGTAAAGGCGTGTAAGAAAAAGGATAAGCAAAGGTGTCCAAAAATATATATAGAGTGTGATTTATTGCCGATTAATCACTATAAGAAAATTAATTATTACGTGGAAGAGTTAACGAGCAACCTAAAGTCATTAACTCATCATGATATAAAATTAAGATACTCTCATTTAGGCAATTGGGATATAGCTACTATCGATTCTTCTTTACAAGGGTTAACTTTTCAATCTCTAATCGCGATACTGAAAAACAGAATAATTTATTTTGTATATTCAGCAGACGAAATAGATTTTGAAAAAAATAAAGATACATTCATGGAATTATGGAAAAATGAATTAAAGTCAAAATAATACAACGGCTTCAGAACATACGATCCAAGAAAGGCCGATCCAGAACTAGAATTTGACATCATCCCGGCTGCCGATTTATTTTGAAAGTCGTTTAGATTGTGTGCTGGATATTTAGCTGACACAGAATTCTGAACACTCTCGATTTCAGCCTGGTTGAAATCAGGCGGATCGGGCAGGTTTGATTCGGGAAATACACCAGCTGTCTGGTATCGATCGGTAACACGCTGTGATTGTTACTTGAGTGGCCCATATAACGAAGGTCGCCGGCATGCCCGGCGACCTTCAGGTTAAATCAACAGAGACTTGTATACTACAAACCTTCTTTTATGATCTTGGGTGTCACGAAGATCAGCATCTCACTTTTATTGTTTACGTTGCTGCTGGACTTGAATAGCCAGCCGATACCCGGCAGCTCCCCGAAGAAGGGTACGCGTTCGGTTTCTTTCCCGCGTTCCTGCTCGTAGATACCACCCAGCACCAGGGTTTCACCATTATCGACCAGTACCCGCGTCTCGACGTTGCGTGTGTCGATACTGGGTACGCCGGCGAAGATCTGGC
>JAADJE010000061.1 GCA_013150915.1 Gammaproteobacteria bacterium | reverse complement strand
CAATCTACAACGTACTGTTTCTATATAAAGAGATTGCCGCACTTCACTCGCAATGACAGGGGTCTTTAAATTAATCAGACCTGTCCTTAACTATCAAATCAGTCCTTACTTCTTTCACTACGATAAGCCTGGTAATGTTCCTCAAAAAAAACCTCCATCTCATCAATCAAACTAGCACTCTCTTCTCCATGTATCAGATTTCTCATCATAAAGGATGAGGTCTTCTCAAAGAGTTTTTTTGAGTCAAGCATCGGATACTTTTTTGACAACCTTCTGACAGCCTTAACCACAGATTCTTCCTGTGGGCGAGAGATATCCAGAGGATACTCTGCAACAGGCACAGCTTCTGTAGCATAGCGCTGACTCAGAAACTCGGCATAATCAAGCAGTGTCTGTTGCTGAGTCTCGGGTAACTGATGGAAAATTTTTCGTAATACTTCTTCCGTATCAGGCATTTTAGTACTTTTTGTAGATCAAATGAGAATCGGTATTCGCCTTAGGTCTCTTCGTCTTTATCATTGTCTTTTTCGACATCACAACGGGCATGGGCAAAATTTAAAAATTCCTGCATCGCTCGAATGCGAAACTTCTGCCGCTGATGAACTAGAGAGAAATGACGGTGTAATGGGGGATCAATTTTTACCGCTTTCAATGTATTTAACTTTAATTCTTTTATCAGGGTAGTTTCTGAAACGACAGATATCCCAAGACCTGATTCAACGGCATTCTTGATGGCCTCAGGACTACCAAACTCCATACTTAAATCAAGATCATTCATGCCCATACCATTTTTTTCAAGATAATCACTCAGTACACTGCGCGTCCCTGAGCCTTCCTCACGCGAAATAAAAGGATGATCTTTTAATTCGCTGACATGGACACTTTCCTTAGCGGCCAGAGGATGATCCGGTGCGACAATGACAACCAGATTATCCTGCCAGCAGGCCTTGACAGCCAGACTCTTGTTAAGCACGGGAGACTCAACAAGCCCTATATCGATATCATTGTTTTCGACCATATGGACAACACCGAGAGAATTTGACACCTTCAGGCGTAGCTTAACCTTAGGGTAAAGTGCCTGGAATTCTCCCAGAAGACGCGGCAGCATATATTCTGCAACCGTGGTACTTGCACCTATCACCAGAACACCGATAATTTCTCCTGTAAGTGTTCGTATATCATTATCCATCTCACGATAGAGACCAAGAATTTGCTCTGAATAGACAAAGACTTTTTTCCCGACATCCGTAAGACTAATCCGGTTATGGGTTCGATCGAATAAACGTGTATTGAAATATTCTTCAAGCTGACGAACCTGGAAAGTAACAGCCGGTTGCGTCATGTGCAGAGAATCTGCTGCCTTGGTGAAACTGAGTAAACGCGCAACAGTGTGAAATACTTGTAGACGTCTGTCCGCCATATTAATACCTTGCCTGTTTGGTTGAATTCCCACAGTCTAGGCTACCAATGTATAGAGGGCAATCCTTAATCACTTGAATACGGCGTAATCAACAGTATTTTTTCAAGATGCAAGAGTTAAGGGCAGTTCTATTAGTGAATGAATATTCATCTCACACGCAAAATTGTCTATCTCTGCGTTAAGAAGCTTCGCAATAGCTCGCTATTACGTGCGATTCTTGCCTTGATACAAACACATTCATGCGATTTGATCTATCCACGTAATAGAATATCAAAAGCCTTCTAACTTTAATTTCAGATCGGTCGGGCTGCTGGCAAACTGCAGTGCCACATCTTCAGTAATCTTTCCTGTCCGATAAAGCTCCAGCAGACTGCGGTCAAAAGGAATCATGCCCTCTGCCGCGGTACCTTTCTTTATCACATCACTAATTTCCGCAACGCGTAGAGGATCAAGAATATACTCACGTACCAATGCCGAAACAGTCATAACTTCTGCTGCCAGTACCCGCCCCTTGCCATCCGCTTTTGGAAGCAGTCGTTGGCTGACGACTCCCTTTAGATTTCCAGCCAATTTGGAGCGAATCGTCTGCTGCGCATTGGGCTGAAATGAAGAAATAATACGATTGATGGTCTCTGCCGCATCGGGCGAATGTAACGTTGAGAATACCAGGTGTCCGGTTTCTGCTGCCGTAAGCGCGATGTCGATGGTTTCAGGATCACGCATTTCACCCAGCAGGATTACATCAGGATCTTCACGCAGTGCTGCACGCATTGCGTCCGGGAAATTACTGGTATCCACACCTACCTCACGCTGGGAAATAATTGCTTTGTTATCCGAAAAAAGATATTCCACCGGGTCTTCAATAGTCAAAATATGCTTGGCATAGGTGCTGTTTATCTCCCCGATTAAGGAGGCGAGGCTAGTCGATTTACCGGAGCCGGTCGCTCCCGTCATAATTACCAGACCACGTTCTTCATGCACAAAGCGGCGCACCGTATCCGGCAGCCCAAGCGATTCAGGACTGGGCACATCCGTGTGAATGACACGCAAGGCCATCGATATGCTGCCACGCTGATAATAAGCATTGGCACGCACGCGCCCTATGCCTTTCAAGCCAAATGAAAAGTCAGCCTGGCGCAGTGTTTCAAATGCTTCTTTATTGTGCTCGGGTATGATCTTGTCCGCAAGATCTTTCATAAAGGCAGGTGATGTGGCCGGGAAACGTTCCACCGTCTTAAGCAAGCCGTCTATACGCACAACAGGATGCGTACGCGTACGCAGATGAATATCTGAGGCGTCCTTACTCATTGCGAACTTCAAAAGGGTCGCAAGATACTGAATAGTATCAATCTCCCCCTTATTTTCTTTATTTGTTTGTCCACTACTACTCATTGGCTCTCCATCCTTCGCCAGTGGAGGCGCTACAGCCTGTTTTTGGATAACACCGGAAAGAGCATAACAACTATAAGCTGAAATGAAAATTCCAGGGAACCTCTATTCTGCGTGCTTTCTACTTGTATCACAGCACAACCTCACAGTGAATACCATGCCTCATTCAAAATAGATGAATGATGTGACTATATCACTTAGCTAGCATATTAGTTTTTGCTAATATATCAATATTACCGGCTCGATTTATCGTGCCTCCACACATAAATCGATCAATTCCATACAGGGTCTCTACAGAATATCTACCATGAAAAAAGATAATTACTTAAGACTTATACTTATCCTGACCCTTCCATTCGGTCTTTTCAATATTTCACGGGCAGAAGCAATCAGCCTCGACCGAGCTGTCGCTTATGCCCTTGAAAACAGTCCTGTACTCCAGGGAACGGTCGCTGATATTCGTGCTGGCAATGAGACAGTCAAAACTGCCGAGTCCGGAAAGTTACCTGTCATTGATCTTGATTACGGCCTTATCTACTCAGATAATCCGCTTGTTTCACTCGGCAGTATACTTAATAACCGTAAAGTTGTAGCCAACAATTTTGTACCTGCTGCCTTAAATGATCCGGGTTTCTCTGGCAACTATTTTGCTAGCCTGTCACTCAAACTCCCCCTCTATACGGGTGGCAGACTTAGCGCAGACATAAAACAGGCGCGTGCAAAGCATGCATTAGCTTTGGCGCAACATGAACGCTCAAAATCCACTGTAATATATCAGGTCAAACGCGCTTATCTGTTAGCTCAGGCGGCCCAACAGGCAATCAGGATTGCACGCAGTAGCACAGACACGGCAGGCATGCATGTCAAAACAACCGAACAATTACTGGCTGAAAACAGGACCGTCACATCGGATAAACTGACAGCAACAGTCTATTACACATCAATAAAAGCTGTCATTTCACAAGCACAAGCACAGTACGCACATGCGTTGAACAGTTTGAAACAGGTAATAGGCAAAGACCTCTCTACAGATATCAGCATAGAACCCTGGAAAAGGGTAATTTCTCCACACAAACTCCCGGCAATCACAGTCGCAGAATCCACCGCACTGAAAAACCGCAGCGACCTAAGGAGCGCAGAAGAAAGCATTAAAGCTGCAAGAGCACGAACAGACATTGCGCAGAGTGCAACAAAACCCCAACTTGGACTTGAGCTACGTAGTCGCCTCTATGCCGATAATCCAATGGTGGATGAACTGTCCTGGGGTGTCCTTGCGGTCGCAAAGATTAACCTCTTTTCCGGTGGGGCAAACAAAAGTCGCGTCAGTGCCGCACGCGAAGAAACAAATCGCCTACAAGCAGAAAAACGTAACAAAGAACTTCAGATTCGCAAGCAGGTGCGCGATGCATTTGCCTCAATTGAAGAAGGGAGAATCCGTTTGAAACTTGCTAGCACCAATCTGACGAATGCGCGAACAGCCGTGTCGCTGGTTAATCAGCGCTATGGTGAGGGGAGAACAATACTCATTGATTTACTGCAGTCAGAGCAGGCCTTATTGAAAAGTCGCTCCGAATCACTAAATTCCCGATTACTTGTTGAGGCCAGCATTCTTGAACTGGAGTTTGCCATGGATGACTATGAGGTACTGGAAAAATGATCAGCGCAAACGAGTTAAAAGCTGTACGCTTTTCCATAATATTAGGAAGCATCCTAATCCTTCCAGGCTACAACGGTGGCCATGCTGATTCTTCAGTAAATACCGGTTACCCGCCACTGGTATCCATCGTTTCACCGAAAATCATGCCCGATGGATCGATACGTATAGCCCGTGAGCAGTTTATCAAGCATATCGGAACACCCGGTGTGTTCATTCTTTCCCCTGAAAATCGGGCGCGCTTTCGCATGCTTAAAGCAGGAAAAATATACGGTCAATCTATAGAGATTATTAGTGGGCTATCCGGTGATGAGAAAATTCTTACCGCTCCCTTTGGATCGCTCTTTGATGGCAGCCCGGTGCGGATAAATGATAATCAAGCCAGGACAAAGCAGTGATAACTTCTGAAAAAAATAGAGAAAAGAATCTCGGTATCGCAGGTAAGCTTGCTCGCTATTTTATCGACAGCCGCCTAACTGTACTGATAATTATTTTTGCCTTTCTGGCGGGTATAACGGCATTTCTTAATACTCCACGGGAAGAAAATCCGCAGATTGTTATCCCGGCAGCAAATATCATTGTAACAAAACCCGGGGCCTCACCCGATGAGGTAGAGCAATTAATCATCAAGCCTCTGGAAGCTATTTTGCAGGGCATGCGTGGTGTTGAACACACCTATGGCATAGCAACAGACTCCATGGGGATTGTGACCGTTCAGTTCAAGGTTGGTGAGAATAAGGAAGATGCATTGGTCAGATTATATGATCATGTCATGAGCAACATAGACCGCATCCCCCCCGGAGCCAGGCAGCCGTTAATCAAACCCATTGATGTAGACGATGTCCCGATACTCACCATTTCACTCTCATCAGACAAGGTTGATGGGGGTGAACTGCGCAGGATTGGCGCACGCTTGCTGGAAGTATTGCGTCGAGTTGACGGCACCTCGGTCTCCTATCTGCATGGTGGACAAGCGCGAACTATCAATGTAGAACTTGATCTGAAAAAGATGGAATCATTCAACGTAAGCCTGTCACAGATTACGGACATCCTTGAGGCGACCAATGTTCGCTCTTCCAGTGGGATGCTGGTAAACCACAGTACGGTACAATGGGTTCGTACAGGCGGGATGATAAACAATGCTGACGAACTGGGTAAGCTTGTCGTTGCACGCTACAACCATAAACCGGTATATCTCAGTAGTATTTCGGACATTACGGATGGTCCGACAGAAATCACTGAACAGCATCGCTTTGCCGCTGGCCCTGCATTTAGTGGTGAAAGGCCTCTCAACTTTGAAGTGCCCGCTGTCAGCATTGCCATAGCGAAGAAATCAGGCAGTAATGCAGTTTCAGTCGCCAATAATGTACTAAAAAAGCTCGATGAGGTTCGTAATCAGCTCATCCCTGCTGACATCAATGTCAACATAACGCGGAATGATGGCGCACGGGCCAATGACGCAGTCAATACATTACTGGAACACCTTGCCATTGCTATAAGCACCGTGGTTTTGCTACTGATATTTTCGCTTGGCTGGCGCGCTGCTGCCATCGTCACCATGACGATCCCACTGATCCTGTTTATCACGCTGGCAATTGGTTATGTATCAGGACAAAGCATCAACCGTATCACTCTATTTGCCCTGATTCTTTCGTTGGGTCTACTGGTGGATGATTCAATTGTAGTCATTGAGAATATATTTCGTCATTACAGCCTGGGGGTCAAAGACAGAATAGGTACGGCTGTAAAGGCCGTAAGTGAAATAGGGCGCCCGACAAACCTTGCAACATTTAGTGTCATCCTCGCCTTTCTTCCCATGTTCTGGGTAACCGGGATGATGGGACCATACATGGCACCCATCCCTTTCTTTGTACCTGTTGCCATGATTGTTTCACTGGCCATCGCCTACACTGTTGCACCCTGGGCGGCAAATAAATGGCTTAAAGCAGAAAACATCGACACATCGACACATGTGGTGGATCATTCAAATGGCTTACTCGAACGTGCTTATGCTGCAACCTTCAGGATGCTGACTGCAAAACCCCTCAACAGGCGATTGTTTCTGCTGGCTATTGCCGGGCTATTCCTGGCCGTTTTTCTGTTGCCTGTCTACCATCAGGTAAAATTCAAAATGCTACCGAAAAATAACACTAACACATTCAATATCACCATCGATATGCCGGAAAACAGTAGTCTGGAAAACACCGACCGGGTTGCCAGACGGCTGGGTGATATCGTCCGCAACAACCCACAGGTTATCAATTATGAAACGACCCTGGGTAAAAGTGGTGTGGTGGACTTTAATGGTCTGTTACGTGGCAGCGGACTCAGAAAAGGCGCATATATTGCTGAAGTACGTGTCAACTTAACAGACAAACATAAGCGAAAAATCTCCTCAATTGAAATCGTTCAGAATTTGCGTCCAGCCATCGCTGAACTGGCAGCAAGCAGCGGCGCCAATATCAAGCTGGTCGAAGATCCGCCCGGGCCACCGGTGAGGGCAACACTGCTGGCAGAACTTTATGGGCCAGACTATGCAGTACTGCGGCGAATCGCCAAAGAGCTGCGCAACGAAGTCTTCAACAAAACGGCGGACGTTGTGGATATTGATGACAGTGTCACTGACGATGTGACGGAATATGAAATATATATCGATCGTGAAAAATCCGCCCTGGCAGGCATTCCTGCTGCCAGGATCGTCCAGACACTGAATACCTTCATCGGCGGCTATAATGCCGGAACAATACACATCAAAGGCGAGAGGGAACCGGTCGCCATCCGCTTTCAGATATCGTCGGCTAACAGGGTGCGCCAGTCTGACCTGGAAGATATATATTTACTGACCCCCCAGGGCAGAAAAATTCGGCTCTCTGAAATTGCTGAAATTCGTCAACACATAGCGAACAAGCAAATTCTCCATAAGGATCAGGTTCCCGTAGTTTATGTTACCGGTGAACTGGCGTCGACTTCACAGATATATGCCATCATGAAGATGAGAAAGTATCTTGAAAGCAATCCACTGCCCGGAGGCATCAAGCTGGTGCAGAATTTTGTTTCTGCACCACAAACCGGCGAGTACACACTGCGCTGGAATGGCGAAATGCGGCTGACTTTGGATGTATTCCGTGACCTCGGCACGGCATTTGCTGTGGCCCTGATTCTTATATATCTTGTATTAGTCGGCTACTTCCAGTCATTCATGCTACCGCTTATCGTCATGGGGGCCATCCCACTTACCCTGATCGGAGTCTTCCCCGGCCATGCCATCATGGGTCAGTATTTCACTGCCACTTCCATGATCGGCTTCATTGCCCTGGCCGGTATAGTTGTGCGTAATTCTTTACTGCTGATTGATTTTATTATTGAATACCGGCGAGCCGGTCATAGCCTTGAACAGGCGGTACTGCAGGCGGGTATAACACGCTTGCGGCCAATCCTGCTGACCGCAATTTCTATTATTCTGGCTACCACGGTAATGATACTGGATCCTGTCTTCGGCGGTCTGGCGGTGTCACTAATATTTGGTACTCTGGCCTCAACAATACTGACATTATTTGTTATCCCACTCATCTATCTGGGTTATTGCAGTAGAGTATCGCCCGAGAAACCATTACGGGGATAAAGATACCAACCTCTGTCAGTTGATACGGGTTTCAATATTATGGACAAACTGTCGTGTCTGATGGGAAACGACCAAACAATAGCAGGAAGTTCTTGAATGGCCCCATATTCCCCATGGCTTCAATCTTTGGGCCTTTAAATTTCAAACGACCAAACATCATAGCCTTCAACGGGCCATAATCTCCATTACCGATTTCTATCCAACGCTTGGTATCTGCATACATCTCATAATCCGCAGAACGGTCCAGATCAGGGTTTTCAACCTTACCGGCATAAACACATATGGCCTTACCGTCCTGACGCTCAAACTGCATTTCCACATGTGGGCTATCCTGACAATCGCGACGATAAAGCTGGATTATCTTGAATCCTTTATCACCATCGTTATCGACCCATTCAGAATCAGCCAGCCCTATGGTCATCAACTCATCAGCATTCCAGGCATCACAAAATTGCGCAATATATTCGACTGACATCATCACTGGAACCTTGCTTGTTGGTTGATTAGTTGCTGAATCTGTGGCCACCTGTTTGGCCTGTTTAGTTTCCTGTTTATTATCCGTACCTTTTTCCTGTCCAAACACTTTACCAGTGGAAACGAGCATTCCGGAAACCATTAACACTGCGACCGCCTTTTTGAGCGAAATGTCTAACAGTTGAAAGCTATACGGCTTCATAATCTCACCCCACTCAGTAAAATTTAACCTCTTGAAAAAAAGGGACGGCTTATAAGCCGTCCCTTTTTTTAGTGCTAAGCATAACCTTCCAGTCTGTTAATATCTCCAGGTATAATTGACTGCCGCCTCGTACTGTTTCATCTCAATTTCAATTGTCTGCGTGTCTCCACTAGGCATAGCCGCCAGGGGATTGCCACCCTTGACCTTTACAAGTGGCGCATAGGTGACCGAGAAGTCCAGAGAGCTGTTTTTACCAACACGAGTAGAAAAGCCTGCCGACCATGCATTTTTCACAACACCTGGCGCGAGGATATTAAACAGTGTTTCTGATTCAGGCACTACCTGGTCGTTTGTAGAGAAACCTGCGCGGGCCTGCCATTTACCTGCATCATACTGATAACCAATCTTATAGACATTAAGGTCTTCCCAGCCAAAGCCTGCGCCATTTGAACCACCCAGACAACCTGACGTGTCGCCAAACATACAAGCACCAAGATTAGGCATCAGTGGGTTTGAAATTGAAGCAACATCAGTGTAATTTATGCGTTGGTAATCAAACAGGAGGGTATGCATCTTTGCAGGAGAAAACTTTGCCCCGAGAGACCAGGTAGACGGAATATCAAACCCGCCTTTCTCAGCAAAAAGACCTGCATAGTTGTCAAACTCACCCATGGAAATTTTGGTTTGATACGATGCCCCGAGTGAAAAACCAGGCGCTACCTCACCGGTAATACCTAACTTTGCACCAAAGCCGGTAGAGGTGTCGTAACCGTTGCCTGTCAAATTAGCGGGACTGGTAGAGAAACCACCAAATGCTTCAAGCCCCATTGCCTTGAAGCGCTGGAAGGCAAAAATACCTGAAACACCTACTGAAACCTGATCGTTAATCTTACGCGCATAGGTAATGAAGGTATTTAGCTGCATCATATCTATACCGGCTGGCCCAGCACCGAAAGTGCCCGGGATACCCGAGGGGTCACCCGGTGCGGTAACATTTCTGTATTCAGTATTCATTCCGCCATTAGCCGCTAGCGTGATGCCAATAGAACTGACATCATCGATCATGTGATTCCAGCCAAAGCTTGGAATCAGGAAGCTCTCATTATCACTGTCATACGTGCCTGGTAGCAGTGAAAAAGCACCTGTTTCCGGACCAAGAAAAGGGCCGACCTGATCAACCGTATAGCTACGTATGGGACTAAACCAGGTGACACCCGCATCGATACGGCTACCAACACCCACCATATTTGCCGGATTGGTGGCGGCATCCATGCTATCGAGTGACATGGCCACACCCGTGCCGCCCATACCTTTGGCTTTGACACCAAATCCATTCGTAAAATAGCCATTAGTTGTTGCCATTGCTACACCTGGCAGAACCATACCTGCAGCGACAGCTAGCACTAATACGTGCTTCTTGGGGTTTATCATCATTTTTACCTCGGGGTAATTATTAATATTAATATTTTATCTGCCCGGACTTGTCTTTGTTGTTTCCGGGCAACTTGAACCATTTATTATGGCTCTCAGTGGCTGTAAGCATGGTCAAATTTTATTTGTAAGTCAATAAAAATGCCGGGATTCTTTTCATTGTGATGCAAATCACATTGTTTTGTTTCAATTAAGCAAAAACCCCCGCATTGGTGCGGGGGTTTTAAGGAAATCAGAGATACTTTTGTGGCCATAATGGCTTTTACGCCGTAAATTTAACCCTAAGTAGCCCTAAGTCCGACAGGCGCCTAGATGTACAGGGTAATATCTGCATCACCCGCAAATTCAAAGAAGGTCGCGGCACCAACAAATTCCAGGCCATCAAGAAGATCACTTTGCTTCATATCAAAGAGATCCACAGTCATTTGACAGGCAACCAGCCTCACTTCAGCTTCAATACAGAGTTCACGCAGGTCTTCGATACTGGCAACCCCTTTTTTCTTCATGGTATTTTTCATCATCATAGTCATAATGCTTTCCATACCGGGGATCGCCGTACCCAGCACAGGAAACCACTTATCCATACCCATAGGCATAGGCATGCCCGGATTACCAAGCGGACTAACTTTCAGATTCAGGTCTTTCTTCAGCAACTGCAGGCCGTAGAAAGTAAAGAAGATCATCACATCGTAGCCCAGTGCTGCGGCAGTTGATGACAGAATAAAAGGGGGGTAGGCCCAATCCAGGGTACCCTTGGTTGCTATAATAGCGAGTTTCTTTTCAGACATAACATTCACTCCACGGCACTACACCGCTTGAAAGAAAAAATTTAAAATCAGCCTTTTTTCATCAAAAAAGTGAACTCGCCACCATTTTCTGCAGATTCCATCAGTTCATTGCCGGTCTGCTTTGCAAAGGCTTCGAAATCCTTTACCGAACCGGGATCAGTGGCAATGATACGTAGCACCTGCCCACTCTCCAGTCCATTAATTGCTTTTTTTGCCCGGAGGATAGGAAGAGGACAGTTCAATCCGCGTGCGTCAAGTTCTTGATCAAAATCAGACATGGTTTACTCCAAAATTAAAATAGATGATAGGGTTAATAAATTAATACTTATATTGGGTTGGGATTACCTCCCCTGATAGACAGGTGTACAGTAACCATTGCTCGTATAATAGCTGTTTTTCGCGCATATTTATTAATATCTATTTAATAGACGCATTAAATATAGTAATTGAATACACCGGTGAAACACAAATAAATCACCGTAAATGATAAAACAAATCGGGCTTATGTAGATAGCACTGATATAATGCATCACGAAGCATGAGGAGGTATCTGTGACTGCTTCTATTGGCTATAAGGGGAAAGGGCTCCTCTATTAATTCAAGTTGTGATTCGACATGATTATTCACGAATTACATAGAGATTCTCCTGAGCGTAGACGTGTACACTAAAACTGTAAAATGAACAGTTTTCATCCTGAGATCACAAGCACCGATTACTCCATACAATATATGTACCGCGAATTCATAAATTTTTTTCTTCTGATACTGCCACTGGCACTTTTACTTCTTGCCATTCCTGCCCAGGGCCAGACCTCTGATTTTAACCTGCCCGACCTCGGTGACGAATCCTACAATGTAATGTCCTCACTCGAACAGAAGCAGTTGGGTGAAAAATTTTATCGCCAGGCTCGCACTTATATGAATCTGGTCGACGACCCTGAGTTAAAAGAGTATCTAGATGACCTGGGCAATAGATTGATTGAGGGGGCCGGCCTGGCCAGGGACAGTTTTACCTTTTTTATGATTAATGATAATTCTGTCAATGCTTTTGCTGTTCCTGGAGGCTATATAGGGGTAAATACCGGGCTACTATTAACCGCTAAAAATGAAGCAGAAGTTGCTTCGGTGCTAGGCCATGAAATTGCACATGTTACACAGCAGCATATCCCCCGAATGATAAGTGCGCAGAAGAAAAACCTGCTGCCTAATCTGGCCACCTTGCTGGCAGGCATTCTATTAGGGGGGCAGGCTACCGAAGCCGCTATCGCTATCACATCAGCCAGATCCCTGGACAAACAACTCACATTCACGCGCGCATTTGAACGCGAAGCAGATCGAATTGGAATAAACATACTTGCCAACTCAGGCTATGACACCGATGCCATGCCTGCTTTTTTTCAGCGCATGCAGCAGGCCAACATCCTGAATGAAACCAACGCCCCGCAATTTCTGCTGACTCACCCGATCACTACCGACCGTATCGCCGAGGCAAAAGCCAGGGCAGCTAACTATCCACATACGGCCACAAACAATAACACCCGGTTTACGCTGATTCATGCAAAATTAAGCGTAATGAAAGCCGATGCCAATGGCGCTGAAGACCGCTACAGGGAAAAAATTCGTAACGATAAGACAAAATTTACACTGGGAGATCATTACGGTCTGGCTCTTTCGCTGTTGAAAGGGAAAAAATATAAAAAAGCAAAAAAAGAAATCGCCCTATTACTCGACCGGGCACCGAACCAAATATTGTTCAGAATACTGGAAGCCCAAGTCGCCTCTGCCCAGGGGAACAATGATAAATCTCTGAAGCTTTTCCGTAATATCTATAAATCTGACAAATCATCACTCTCGGCAATTACCTATTACACAGAGGCCCTGGCTCATCATAATAACTATGCTGAAGCACGAAAGGTCTTGCGTAAAGCCATCAGGAAATTCCCGAAAAGTGTTCTTTTTTACGAAAAGTTGTCACAGGCGGAAAGCAAAACCGGTTCGAAAATGGAATCTCATCGCGCACTGGCCGAGGCCTATGCATTACTCGGGAATTACCATTCAGCTGCACAGCAACTTAATATTGCGCGCTCATTTGCCAGCAAAGATGATTTCTATGCACAGGCCAGTATTACGGCAAGAATCAAAGAAATAAAGAACCTTGCCGCATTAGAGAAAGAAAAATAACGAAAAATACGGCCTGATAGCGTAAAAAAAACCGGTAAATTGAGTCTGTTTAGAAAATAATTGCAATAATCCCTTTGCGATCACCACAAATATATGTATGCTATACGTCACAAAATAAACGCCGCTGTGTATTGACATAAAGATCAAGCGCATTCCGGCATATCTAATTAGTTCTAGTGCTTGAGGAGGCCACAAAATATGAGGAAATCTTTCTCTCTAGTCGCGACTGCAGGGGCAGTATTTTTAGCGGGTAACCTCGCTATGATACCTGTTGCTTCAGCCGGCGAAAAAAGTCTACCCACCGAAAAGGAATGCAAAGCGTCGAAGCCGACCGATGCAGCCACTAAAGGCTGGTGTGTCATTATTACCCGTAAACAAGGCAACTGTCTGGCCTGTCACGATGTAGTAACCAAAAGATGGCCCGCCGATCTGCCTGCATCGGGTAATGTCGGTCCACCGTTGGTTAGCATGAAAGCACGTTTCCCGGATAAAGCAAAACTTCGCGCTCAAATCTGGGATGCTACGGCGGCTAACCCTAGTTCAGTCATGGTTCCTTTCGGCCGTCACAAAGTGATTTCTGAAAGTGATATCGATAACATAGTTACATTTCTATACACCATCTAGTTTTAAGATGGTGTCAATTCAAAACTCAGGAGAGCTTGGAAACATGAAGCGTAGAACATTTCTGAAAGGAACAGTCGCTACCAGCGCACTGGCTGTCGCCGCTACTGCCGGCTTACTTAGATCAGGGCAGGCGCTTGCCGCCGCTGATAAATGGCCAGCCGCAGCATTCGGTGCCACCGATCTCGCCGCAGCCACCAAAGCCGTATTCGGCTCAGGTGGAACGGTAAGTAAAGACATCAAAATCAAGGCGCCATTACAGGCTGAAAACGGTGCAGTTGTTCCAATCAAGGTCATAACAGCATTGCCTAACGTCAAGAGCATCGCAATTTTCGTTGCGAAAAACCCTAGACCCCTGGCAACGAAAGTGGACTTTGGCAGTGACTCTGTAGGGTTTTACAGTACCCGTGTAAAAATGGGTAAAACCTCAGACGTCGTCGTCTATGTCAATTCGGGCGGGAAAATACTGAAAAATTCCGCAATGATCAAAGTAACCGTCGGCGGATGTGGTGGTTAAACCATCCCCGATTGTCAACAGCTAAGGTACTGAAATAATGGCAACGAAAATAAAAGCCCGTAAAAAGGGAAATGCAA
This sequence comes from Gammaproteobacteria bacterium, assembly GCA_013150915.1. Taxonomy (GTDB): domain Bacteria; phylum Pseudomonadota; class Gammaproteobacteria; order BMS3Bbin11; family BMS3Bbin11; genus BMS3Bbin11. The sequence continues at coordinate 5,402 of JAADJE010000061.1, read as the reverse complement.
CTGAGATCCTCGTACTTGTCCAGCATCCTATGGAAACTGGAGCACGCAAGGACAAGAAAACCAAAAAGTTGATACCTGCTCACTTCATACAGACAATGGTTTTTGCCATCAACGGTAAAACTGTGGCTGATGTGGATATGAGCACTGGTGTCTCCAAGAATCCACTGATCGGTATTCGCGTCAAGAATGCAAAGCCCGGCGACAAGATCGATGTTTCTTGGAAGGATAACAAGGGTGAAACCGGCGGCGCCAAAACAACCGTAAAATAAGTATATCTATACGGAAATGACCAGGTCGGTCAAAACTGGCCTGATCATGACTACCAGGAGGAGTGTTATGAATAAAAAAGTTATATTACTGCTTGCGGGTCTCGGCATTGCTTTAGGAGCACCGATAACTGCATCTGCAACACCTCAAGATGACCTGAAACAATTCCAGGCCTTTTACAAAAAACGTTTCCCGACTGTCCCACTGGAAGCCTACACTGATGGTGTTAATGTACTGCCACAATATGCGGATCAGGTTGAAAACTGGAACCTGCTGATGGAATTTCCGCCTTATGAAATGGAAGTGGACAAAGCCCAGGAGCTCTGGAGCACACCATTTGCTAACGGTAAAACCTATTCCAGCTGTTTCAAAAATGGTGCCAAAGGGCTGGCAGTCGGCTATCCCTTCTACGATAAAGTGAGTAAAAAGCTACGTACAGTCGTAACGGACATCAATGAATGCCGTGTTCGTAATGGTGAAAAACCCATCAAGAACCTGAAATATGGTGATATGGCCAGACTGGTAATTGCCTTCAAGATGCTCTCAAATGGCCAGAAGATGGCTGTAAAGTTAAACAGTCCTGAAGCCATTGCCGCCTATGAAAAAGGCAAGCAGTTCTACTGGGCCCGCCGTGGCCAGCTGAACTTTTCCTGCGCCTCCTGTCATGTACAAAATGCGGGCAACAAGATACGTGGTAACGTCTTGGGTGCCGGGCTTGGACATGGCGTAGGCTTCCCGGTTTACCGCACCAAGTGGTCACTCAAGGGTAAGCCCCTGGGAACCTTGCACCGTCGCTACGGGGGTTGTAACAAACAGGTACGTGCCAAACCTCTGAAGCCTCAAAGTGAAGCCTATAAAAATCTCGAGCTATACGAGGCATACATGAACACGGGTATCCCCATCAGGGTACCTAGTCAGCGTATGTAATCATTACTGAATGATTAAAAGCCCGGCGGTGACGCCGGGCTTTTTTTTGCCTGCGATACTTTACAATATGGATAGCAGTACATCTTATGGCGCGCTTCGCAGTTTAAAAGAATGAACAAGCCAGACCACTCTTCAATCTTTTTCAAAGACGCGGGCATGCAGGCCTGGCTAAATGAACAACTCGCACGATCCAGTTCTATTTGTGCGGCCCACGGTGACTACAGCTACTGGCAGCAGACTCTCGAGCAACTCACCCGGTACAGCGCAGAAAAATACAACCTTTCACTGGACACAATCCAGATTGGTGAAAAGCGCCAATTAAGCCAGGACAAATATAATCACCTGGAAAAACTACTGAAGCGTTTGCACCCCTGGCGTAAAGGACCCTTCAGCCTGTTTGGTGTAGAGATTGACAGTGAATGGCGCTCAGATTATAAATGGAAGCGGCTCTCAGGGAAAATTAGTCCACTGGAATCGAGATCAATCCTTGATGTCGGCTGTGGCAACGGATACTTTATGCTGCGCATGTTAGGGGAAGGTGCCAAATGGGTGTTAGGTATAGATCCTACCGTACTGTTCAACATGCAATTCAGGGCGCTCACCCAGACTGTTTCTCATAATATCAATGCACGTATCCTGCCTGTGGGCATTGATGACCTACCTGCTCATCTAGGATGCTTTGACAGCGTTTTTTCCATGGGTATCCTCTATCATAGACGCTCACCCATTGATCACCTTGGCAGGCTGCACTCATGTCTCAGGCCGGGTGGAGAACTGGTTCTTGAAACACTGGTACTCGATGGGCCTGGAGAAAAATTATTAGTGCCACATTCCCGTTATGCAAAGATGAGAAACGTCTGGTTTATACCGACGACTACAACATTGACGATATGGCTACATCGTACTGGATTCAGCAACATTAAACTTGTGGATGTTTCCACCACAAGTCGGGAAGAACAAAGGTCCACAGACTGGATGAAATATGAATCTCTGTCTGACTTTCTAGATCCTGGCGATCAAAGTAAAACAATTGAAGGCCATCCTGCACCAACAAGGGCTATCTTTATCGCAAGCAAATAGAGACATGATTAATCTCCAGGCCCGTCTTGGACACAAATGTGGGTATCCAGTAACCCTTTGTTATGATTCCTCTATTAATGTCACTGGATACCAGCATTCACCGGAATGACCGGTGGATAGCATAGAAAAAACCCGGATATAATCCAGGCCTTTTTCATATAGATGGTGGGTCGTGCAGGGATCGAACCTGCGACCACCTGATTAAAAGTCAGATGCTCTACCAACTGAGCTAACGACCCGTATACTCAGCTAACACTTAGCCATCAGGCCAGCGTTAGACTTTTTCAAGTTTGCGCATCATACTAGGAAGCAGCCTCAAGTCAACCAGAGATGACGCCAGAGCGGCAAAAAAACCGGCGTCTTCATATACCATCTTGTAATACTGCACTTTCATTGTCAGAGCACTGCCAAATACTATTGATATAAGGGCGAGATACGAACCCAGGGCAAGCGTACTTACACCGGTAATACCTTGTCCAAAGGTGCAGCCCAGTGCAAGTACACCACCAAATCCCATTAGAATTCCACCGATTAGATGATTGAAAAAATCACGAACTGAGGAAAACCACTCTATCCTGAATCCTTTTTTCAGTAACGTCCAGAGAAGTGAGCCCAGAATGACACCAAAGACGATTGCCACACCAAAGGTAATTTTAGTCTTTTGCATCCCTGTAAATATATAACCGACAGTTTGTCCTAATGGATTAATAAATGTAAATGACATTGGGCTGCCAGAATTCCTGGACGGTTTTGGTCCCTCCCAGCCCGCATGCACATCCTCGGCCATTTCCCACTGGGATGTAGTCGGATCAAGATATTCGCGCAGTGTTGTTTTTACTTCGCCATCAAAATCTGACTCATAATCAAGTCGTATACTCGACGTAACATACCAGGCACCGATAATTACCAGCCCAACGACCAGTCCACCTAAGATATTATTAAAGTTACTGCGGAAATCAGCCGATTTGAATATAAAGATAAACATTGCCAATGATAATGCAAGACCAACCCATAGACGTCCTGATGCTGCATTTTCGGGCCCCGCCACTATTGTTCCAAAATCCTGGGCACCGCTGTCGAACGTGATGGCTAACGGTCTGATCCAGTCATTAAAGAGTAATGAAAACAAGGTCTGATCAGTACCCGGCATGGCGTTTAACATAAAATAAGCAATGACGCCGATAAGCAAAAAAACCATAACAGATTTTAAATTTCCACCACCAATACGGATCAGAGTCTTATTTCCACACCCTGATCCATATGTCATACCGACGCCAAATAAAAAACCACCAAGCATGTTCTCAGCCCAGATCAGCGTACCACTGCGGTAGGGAGGAAATGCAAGGTCAGGCGTAATAAGGCCCTGTGTTTCAAAAATCGTGACACCAAGCAACGCCACAGCAATTGCCAACATCCAGGCACGGATCCTTCCCTTGTCACCTATATTAACCCAGTCGGATACTGCCCCCATGGTACAGAAATTCGTTTTTTGTACCACCAGGCCCAGGATTACAGCTAAAAGAAATGATGACCCGAGCAACATTGCCCATGCTGATGAGAAATTTTCAAAAAGCATCTAAATTCTCCTTTACTAACTGATTTATATCTTAAGATTTATTGGTATTTATTACCGGCAAAAGAATATTATTCTTTTAGGTGCGTTGCTTCGTGACAACTAGAAATAAGACTCGTACCATAGCCGATTTATTCCAATTTTTCTATCTGTTTTGTCTCAATGAGACCTGAAAATACTATCTCACTGGCCTGTAAACGGTTGGATCTGCTACATCTGCCCGATTAAAGCCATCTGCTCGTAAACGGCATGAATCGCACTCCCCACAGGCCAACCCATCAGTAGATGGGTTGTAACAGGAGACAGTAAGACTGTAATCAACACCCAGCTTAACACCTGTATTAATAATGTCGGCCTTACTCATATCAATCAACGGTGCCCTGATCCGAAATCCCTCTCCTTCCACACCTTCACGTGTTGCCAGATTTGCCAAATTCTCAAATGCTGAAATAAATTCAGGGCGGCAATCCGGGTAGCCCGAGTAATCAACGGCGTTAGCACCGATGAAAATATCCCTGGCACCGTATGTCTCAGCCATCGCCAGTGCCATGGATAAAAATACGGTATTCCGCGCCGGAACATAGGTAACGGGAATAACAGCATGCTCAAACTCGCTATTTTTTGGCACGTCTATAGCATCATCCGTTAGTGCAGAACCACCCAACTTTCCAATTGGCAGATCAAGGATTCTATGTTCTGCTGCACCGCCAGCATGGGCTACACGCCTGGCGGCCTCCAGTTCGATACGATGACGCTGTCCATAATCAAAGCTAAGCGCATAAGTCCAGTAGCCTTCATTACGTGCGATAGCAAGAACTGTCGCGGAATCCAGACCGCCCGAAAGAAGTACCACCGCTTTATCCACCTTATCTACCACGCTCATCTCCCCACAGATACTTGTGCAGCTGAATTTGCATTCTCACCTGCAGATTATCGTCCAGAATCCATTTCGCCATTACAGCAGGGTCTAATTCAGCATGAACTGGTGAAAATAATATTTCACACTTGTCGGCCAGCTCTTTTTCTTCAATAAAATGTCGGCTCCATTCGTAATCTGCCCGGTCAGTAATGACAAACTTGACCTGATCATCGTACTTCAGTAAATCAAGATTCTGGTAGCGATTCCGTTCAAGCTCACCTGAGCCGGGTGTCTTGACATCCATAACGATAGAAACGCGTCTGTCCACCTGGCGTATATCGATAGCTCCGCAAGTTTCCACGGATATGTCGTAACCGGCATCACAGAGCATCTTTAACAACAGTCCGCAATTACGTTGCGCCAGTGGCTCTCCACCAGTAACTGTTACATAACATGGGGAGTAAGCACTTACTTTTTTCAATATATCAGAAAGTGCCAATCGCTCACCACCTGAAAAAGCATAACGGGTATCGCAATATTTACAACGTAAAGGGCAGCCTGTCAGACGTACAAAAACTGTCGGCAAGCCTGCTGTTCTGGATTCCCCCTGTAAAGAATAAAATATCTCACAAACACGAAGTTCACGGTCTGTCGCTGGGATCGGGGGATTGTTTGATGTGGGAGGCAATGGAGAAG
>JAADJE010000056.1 GCA_013150915.1 Gammaproteobacteria bacterium | reverse complement strand
GGACGAGCTGGAACAAGGTCCCTGGCCCAGTTTTATTTCCGGTTTCAAACGTCTTAGAGATGAACATCCAGACGAACGTATTAATTCAATGGTCAACGGTCTGCTGGGTCAACTGGAACACTCTTACGAAACGCGTAAGGGTTACTGGAAAGGCGGTACTGTATCTGTATTTGGTTATGGCGGTGGTATCATTCCACGTTTTTCCGAAGTAGCAGAAGCTTTTCCTGAATCAAAAGAATTTCATACCGTTCGCATTCAGCCGCCAGCGGGTAATCATTACACTACCGGAATGCTGAACCAGTTGTGCGATAGCTGGGAAAAATACGGTTCGGGTCTGGTAACTTTCCACGGCCAGACAGGTAATGTCATGTTTATCGGTGTTGATACCGAAAACACCCAGGATTTCTTTGACGAAATCAATGAATATGGCTGGGATATGGGTGGCGCTGGTCCATGCGTACGTACTGCTATGTCCTGTGTTGGTGCGGCTCGTTGTGAACAGTCCTGCTGTAACGAACACGGTATTCACCGTCACCTGGTAAATGAGTTTACCGATGACGTCCATCGTCCTGCTCTTCCTTATAAGTTCAAGTTCAAAGTTTCCGGTTGCCCGAATGACTGCCAGAATGCTATCGAACGTTCTGACTTTGCTGTAATCGGTACCTGGCGTGATGAAATGAAGATCGATCAGGCTGAAGTTAAAGCCTTCATTGAAGCCAAGGGTCGTGACTATGTGCTGGATAACGTTACCAGCCGTTGCCCAACCAACTGCATGAAGCTGAATGATGATGATACCCTGACGGTTGATAATCATGAGTGTGTGCGTTGCATGCATTGCCTGAACGTTATGAACAAGGCGCTGTCTCCTGGTGATGACAAGGGTATTACCCTTCTAGTCGGTGGTAAACGTACCCTTAAGATCGGCGATCTGATGGGTACCGTTATTATCCCCTTCAAGAAAATGGAAACCCTGGAAGATCATGAGGAACTGGTAGAGCTGGCCAGTGAAATGATTGACTTCTTTGCTGAAAATGCGTTGGAACATGAACGCACCGGTGAAATGATTGAGCGCATCGGTCTGGTTAACTACCTTGAAGGTATTGGTGTCGAAGTGGATCCAAATATGATTTCTGCTCCACGTCAGTGTTCTTATGTGCGCATGGATGGCTGGGATGAAGAAGCCGAGAAATGGTTTGCACGTAAAGCCGAACAGGCCGCCAGCTAATCGCTAACCGACATTTACTAATTAATTTAATAATTAACGAAATCAGGAGATAAACATGGCACTAGCAGCATGGCACTAGCAGACATGCGTTCGCCAATTGAATCCGGATGTCCTGACGGATTTCAGTACATGCACCCTGTGATGCGCAGAAACTTCGGTTTGTGGAAGTATCACGAGCATCCTCGTCCAGGTGTGCTGCTTCATGTGGCCCACAGCGGCGACAAAATCTGGACCGTAAAATGCGGTACTCAGCGTATTTTGGATACTTTTACGCTGCGTAAACTGACTGAGATCGGTGACAAGTATGCCGATGGCTACATTCACTTTACTCTGCGCAGTAACGTTGAATACATGACTGATGATGAAAGCAAGGTTGAACCGCTGATTAAAGCGATTGAAGATGCCGGCTTTATCGTGGGTGGTACCGCCAACTCTGTCGCCATGATTGCCCATACTCAGGGTTGGTTGCACTGTGATATTCCAGGTACTGATGCATCGGGTGTAGTTAAATCAATGATGGATGAACTCATCGATGATTTTAAAAACTGCAACATGCCTAACCGTGTGCATATCACTACTTCTTGCTGCCAGATTAACTGTGGTGGTCAAGGCGATATTGCGATTAATATTCAGCACACCAAGCCACCAAAGATTAATCATAATCTGGTTGGTAATATCTGTGAACGTCCGACTGTTGTTGCTCGTTGCCCGGTAGCCGCTATTCGCCCTGCTATGGTTGATGGCAAACCATCTCTGGAAGTGGATGAGAAGAAATGTATCTGTTGTGGTGCCTGTTTCCCACCTTGTCCGCCGATGCAGATCAACCATCCGGAACACTCCAAACTGGCTATCTGGGTTGGTGGTAATCACTCCAACGCTCGTAGCAAACCAACCTTCCAGCGTCTGGTTGCCTCGGGTATCCCGAATAATCCGCCGCGCTGGCCGGAAGCAACCGCTATTGTTAAAGAAATTCTCAAAGCCTATAAAGAAGGCGCTAAAGATTGGGAACGTATTAACGACTGGATTGAACGCATCGGTTGGCCGAAGTTCTTCGACGTTACTGGTTTACCGTTCACCAAGTATCATATTGATAACTGGCGCGGGTCACGTAACAGTCTGAATGCTTCTACCCACATCCGTTTCTAAGGGAATCTTATATGAAGTTTGGTATACAGATTAATGAAGGTCCCTATACCCATGAGGCTTCAACTACAGCGCTGAATTTTGTCAGCGCTGCTATTGAAGCGGGCCATGAAATCTTTCGGGTGTTTTTCTACCATGATGGTGTCAATAACGGTACTCGTTATACCACACCACCACAGGACGACCGTAATATAGTCAATGCCTGGTCAGAACTGGCGGAAAAACACGATATCGATCTGGTGGTCTGCGTTGCTGCTGCACAACGCCGTGGTATTGTTGATGAAGGTGAACAGGAACGTAATGGTAAGGATGGCAATAATATTGCTCCCGGTTTCCGTATATCCGGTCTTGGTCAGTTAATTGAAGCGGGCATCCAGAGTGATCGTCTCGTAGTGTTCGGCGATTAAAGGAGAAACGAAATGTCTGATACGAAAAAGTTCCTCTTTGTAAATCGTAAAGCACCTTACGGAACGATCTACGCATGGGAATCCCTTGAAGTTATTTTAATTAGCGCCGCATTCGAACAGGATGTAAGTCTGGTATTTGTTGATGATGGTGTTTTTCAAATTGCCAAAGGTCAGGATACCAGTGACTTAGGCATTAAAAACTTCTCACCCACTTACAATGCCTTAGGCGATTATGACATCAATAAGATTTATATTGAAAAAGAATCCTTAGAGGCACGTGGGCTGACAGTGGATGATCTTCTTAAGCTTACTTATGAAGATGAAGATGATGACTGGGCAGAAAAAGATTCCATTCATGTTGTTTCATCAGCTGAGTTGGTCGAAATTATGGATCAACAAGACGTTGTCTTGAGCTTCTAGAGGGGAATAATTATGCCTATGTTACACACAGTAAATAAATCACCCTTTGAACGTGGTGCGCTCGAATCCTGCGTTCGCCTGGCCATAAAAGGCAGTTCCGTACTTCTGATTGAAGATGGCATCTATGGTGCAACCAAGGGAACCACTGCCAGCGACATGGTTGAAAATGCAATGAAAGATCTGGATTTCTATGTCCTGGGTTCTGATCTGAAAGCACGTGGTGTGGATGAAGGTCGTTTGATTGACGGCATCACAGTTGTTGATTATAGCGGTTTTGTAAAACTGGCTGTTGATAATGACAAAGTCCAGGCCTGGCTTTAATTTTAGTTAATAATTTGAAAGAGGAGAACTCAAATGAGTATTGAAGTAAACGGTAAAACACTGGAAACTGATGAAGAAGGTTACCTGTCTAATCTGAACGAATGGGAACCTGAAGTTGCCAATATTATGGCTAAACTGGATGACGCAGAACTCAATGAAAATCACTGGGAAGTTATCAATTTCCTGCGTGAATACTACGAAGAGTATCAGATTGCACCTGCCGTTCGTGTTCTGACCAAAGCTATTGGCAAGAAACTGGGCAAAGATAAAGGTAACAGCAAATATCTGTATGAACTGTTTCCTTATGGTCCAGGTAAACAGGCATGTAAATATGCCGGCCTGCCCAAACCTACAGGCTGCGTATAATCGCAAAGCTCGGGGCAGAAGCGAATACTTCTGCCCTATTCTAAAAGTTGGTTAACTTTTTCTTCTGAATTTAAACGTTGAGGGAGCACTGGCATGTCGGCTTTGTCCGTATCCTATGCGATATTGTTTTATTTCGCGACCGCAATTCTGGTTGGCGGCCTGTTTTATAAAATTCGTCAGTATTGGCGTACGCCTGCTCCATTAAAAATTGCTACAACACCTGCGCCGGTAACCCAGACGGGTGTTGTCCTGAGAATGGCGCGTGAAGTGGTGTTATTTGCCAGTCTGTTCAAATCCAATAAATGGATCTGGATTTTTGGTTGGATGTTTCATGTATCACTTCTGCTTATTGTGTTGCGGCACTTTCGTTATTTTGTCGATAATACCAGCATGATATGGTTTTGGGTTCCTTTGATTCAGCCCTTTGGTAAATATGCTGCGTTTACCATGATTATCGGCCTGGCCGGACTCTGGACACGCCGGATCCTGGTTGATCGTGTACGCTATATTTCTTCACCATCCGATCATCTGATGCTTGCCTTACTGATATCCATCGCCAGCAGCGGCGCGATGATGAAATTTGTCAGTCACACAGACATCGTTCACGTTAAAGCCTTTATCTCTGGCTTGTTGACATTTAATATCCAGCCGTTACCAGAAGATCCTCTTCTGCTAATTCATCTGGGCCTGGTTGCAACACTGATGATTATTTTTCCCATCAGCAAGTTGTTGCACGCACCCGGCATATTCTTTAGTCCAACGCGTAACCAGATTGACAATCCACGTGAAAAACGTCACCTGGCCCCCTGGGCTGCTGAACTTGAAGCAGAGAAGGCAAAATAAGCTGAACTCTTCTCACGCATACGTTTGAGGACACTGATGTGGCAGACTTTGAAGTACCAGAATTAAAAGAAACAGTTGAAATCCCGAAATATGTTGACGGGGTCATGGCGCACAGCGCGCCTTACAAGGCTAAACCACAGTTTCAGGAAGCCCTGGGTTTTCCGGGTGAACTGATGGAAAACTGGCAGCAAGTAGCTCTGGAAAAAATGACTGATCTAAGAACGCGTTATCGTTCTTTTCAGGTCTATCTGGATGCCTGCGTAAAATGTGGTGCCTGTACAGATAAGTGCCATTACTATATTGGCACAGCTGATCCCAAAAATATGCCGGTTGCGCGACAGGATCTGTTACGCAAAGTGTACCGTCGCTATTTTACTTTCGCGGGTAAATATTTCCCTAAACTTGTCGGTGCGGTTGACCTGACCAAAGAAGTACTAGACGATTGGTACAGTTATTACCATCAGTGTTCGCAATGTCGGCGCTGCTCTGTGTATTGTCCCTATGGTATCGACACGGCTGAAATTTCCATGGCCGCACGCGAAATTATGGACAGTGTCGGGATACTGTAACGAAATTTTAGGTAAGGTTTTTGTTATAGGTAATAACCTCGGCCTGCCCCAGCGTGCTTTGGCTGATACCCTCGAAGGACTGGAAGAAGAAGTCGAAGAAGATACCGGCGTGCCGGTGAAATTCCCGCTAGATCAGAAAGGCGCCGAAATTCTACTGATTCCCCCCTCTGCCGATTTCTTTGCTGAACCTCATGTTGATGGCCTGATTGGTTATGCCAAAGTTTTCCACGAAGTTGGTGCCAGTTGGACCATGAGTTCCTACGCATCTGAAGCCGGCAACTTCGGTATGTTTATCGGTAGTTATGACGTCATGCAAAAAGCGGCCTTACGTATTCGTAAGGCGGCGATAGATCTAGGCGTTAAACGCATCGTTTTTGGTGAATGTGGACATGCCTGGCGTGTAGCTTATGCCTTCATGAACACCCTGGCAGGACCATTCGATTTCCTCGATCCCCGCTATCCGGTTCCACAGCATATCTGTGAATATACCTATGATATGATTCAAAAAGGCAAGTTGAAGTTTGACAAGTCTGAGAATGATCATATGACCTTGACCTTCCATGATTCATGTAATGTAGCGCGTGCAACCCGTATGGGTGACAAGCCGGGTGGTCAATTCGATATTCCACGTGCCGTTATTAAGGCCGCATGCAATAACTACGTCGACATGCCCGCCGACACCATTGGCGAAGCTACATACTGTTGTGCTGGCGGTGGTGGCATACTGACTGACGATCTCATGGAGATCCGAGTCAAGGGCGCCCTGCCCCGTATGCACGCACTCAAAACAGTAACGGAAGAAAGCGGTGTAACGCACATGGCGGCTATTTGCGCTATCTGTAAGAGTCAATTCACCAAGGTAATTCCTTATTATGGATTTACCATGGACCAAATTGTTAGTGTTCATCAACTCGTCAGTAATGCTATCGTTTTAACTGGTGCGACCAGTGACGATGATTCAGGCAGCGATGATGAAAATAATAGTGACAAAGAATAATTAACCCGAATTATACTTATGTGCGGTACGCGATACCGTATTAATTGCACAGGAGAACAGGCATGGCTACGTCCCGTGATGATATGCAAAATGAAAAATTAACTTACCGCCGATTTCATGATGGCGATCATGAATGGGGGTCACTGGCGGAGAAAATCTTCAAAGAAGATACTTCTCATAAATGTCCAACTTATGTAACACGTACG
>JAADJE010000120.1 GCA_013150915.1 Gammaproteobacteria bacterium | reverse complement strand
ATACAGTGTGACGGGAATACTAGGCTTGGGCACTTGTTTCCATATTCAGATCAGCAAAAATCCCTTTGCGTGCATCTCACTTATTTAAGCTTTTTTCCATACAAAATATCCTTGAGCCAAATTGCACCCCCTGATGCAAATAAAAACATCAGGGGTAATACCACCTCCAGGTGACGACTATCCCAGTCCGCAAAAGTAAATGAGACTACCAGCGCCTGTAATAATATTATTATTGCTGCGAACCCCCATCTTACAAATTCCTTTCTACCCCTAAACCAGGAAATAATCGTGAATGTATATACCGGTAACAACAAAAGTAAAACTAATACATTATGGGGAAGAGAGTAATATGGGCGTGCAAGTAGAAAAAAATAAAATAACTTCATCCCAGCTTAATAAAATACAATGGCTTTGCCACGGCAAAGCAGGCTATTTCATAGAATGCGTTTCCTTTCGCTAGTGAGCAATCTGGTATCGACCCTGGCATGGATAAGGCTGACTCGGGATAGCCCCAGATTACTGTGCCTTCAATGTAATGGTTGAGAACATGTTCTTTGAACAACATTTCTCCAACCCAGATACTTGCCACTGATAAAGCAATTACAGATATCACTATAATTCCTGCTACCATGTGACGTTTTCCATCCTGCCACAACCAGACCAGTACATATAAAGATAAGGCTAATGGCACAATGAAACCATTAGGGCGCAAGAAGGTTATAAGCAATACCAGTAGGCCACCAAATAAAATACGCCGCCAGCCATTGTGAACTAGAATTACATAGCTTGTAAATATTATGGTGGCAATAAACAGAGATTCAGTGAGGATATAAAAATTCCATTTCTGCAGATCTGGAAACCCCACATAAAGAAAGGCTGCCACAAATCCTGCTCGTCTATCATAAAGGTGTGTACCGAGTAAATATAAAGTATACGCAGCAACACCACTCATTAGAACCTGGACAAAAACTACCCCCACTTGCCCCCAGCCTAGGCCTGATATAATCGCAACAAAAGCATCGTACGCCAGGTAGGACATGGCCTTCCCGCTAGTTGGCAGGTGGCCTGACAGCAATACTTCAGCGGCACCGATGTAACGATCGGTATCCCCTGCCGGTCGGATACCTCCTGCATAGAATAGCCAAAATTGCATCGCACCCCACAGGCTCACCAACCCCACCATCAGTGCCCGCTGGTTAACTACACTAAGATCGAGATCACCTATCCTTTTCATTCTTAGACAAAGTTTTATCGCTGTATTATTGTATGATAAGTTATTTACGGCGGAGTGTTACGGAGTTGAATCAGACTATTGATCAGGGTTTTATTCAAATTGTCTGTATGGGTCAGGTGATAGTATAACCCTTAATTCTGAGAGTCAACGAAGTAACGATCATGATATACCCAACCACTTTTCTTCGAAAGCAAAGCCTATTTATCAGATTATATGATTTGATAGATCACTGCTCATTCCGGTTAGCCCGCACAGCGGTACTGTAATCCTCAGAGGATGAATTATGGTTTAGTGGATCGAAAGTTCGCCTGGAGGTTGAATGCAGGTTTTTAACATAGAGTTCTTTTTGGTTAAATCTGAATTGGATTTGGAGTCTGTCAGTTCAAATCTCAATTCTCACATCTTTTCCCTTTAAGCTTTCCTCCTCTTTCCTGCTTTTCAGGTGTAATGCCGCATATCCTTACGCCGACGCCCCGGCTGCTGCGTTACCAGTCCGGTCACCATATGCATGCCAGCTATTTCTTCATCATCATAGACCGGGTTCAGTGGACGAAGAATGTAGCGATCACCCTCAATGATTAATTGTCTGAAGATAAGGCCATCATCGTTTTTGGCAACAATAAAACTCTCGTGGCTAACGACACCTGCCGGGTCAATAACAATAATGCAGCCGTGTTCAAACTCTGGCTCCATGCTATCGCCGTGCACTTGAAGTGCAAAGGGTTCTGCCTCGCTACAGCCACCTTCATCATACATGGGTCATTCCTCGGATAATCTTGAATTCTCAATATTATCAGAAATCAGCACACAAACAGGCAATACCTCAAGAATCAAGCGGAAACATGGTAGAATTCGGCACCCGAAATGCACGCGGCTCCTGACGACGAACATGCCCGAAAAACTCAAAAAGATTTCCCTTGAATATCATGAATTACCTCGACCAGGGAAACTGGCAATTGAAATAACCAAGGCCACTGCCACACCGGAAGACCTTTCCCTTGCCTATACTCCGGGAGTCGCTATCCCGGTACTGGAAATCAAGAATAACCCAGAAAATGCCTATCGCTACACCAGCAAGGGGAACCTGATAGCCGTTATTACCGATGGGACGGCCGTGCTTGGACTGGGTAATACGGGGGCACTGGCTGGCAAACCCGTCATGGAGGGTAAGGCGGTATTGTTTAAACGTTTTGCCGACATTGATGTATTTGATATAGAAGTCGATACAGATACCCCGGATGACTTTATCGAAACCGTTATACGCATAGCCGGTGGTTTCGGTGGTATCAATCTTGAAGATATTGCCGCGCCACATTGTTTCTACATCGAACAGGAGTTATCCCGACGTCTGGATATACCTGTCTTTCATGATGACCAGCACGGAACAGCGATTATTATTGCGGCCGGCATACTCAATGCGCTGGAACTTCAGAAAAAAAACCTGCCCGATACAAACATAGTTTGTCTGGGCGCGGGGGCAGCCGGTGTAGCTTCAATGAATCTGTTGATTGAAATGGGTGCAAGGCGTGAAAACATCCTCATGGTTGATCGTCAGGGTGTCATTCATGACCAGCGCGAGAACCTGACTGAAACCAAACAGGCATTTTCCATTAAGACAGATAAGCGATCACTTGCAGATGCCTGTAGGGGTGCCGATATCTTTATTGGTGTGTCTGGCCCGGATCTATTAAGCGGTGAGATGCTACTGTCTATGGCGCCCCACCCTATTGTTTTTGCACTGTCCAACCCAGTGCCTGAAATATTGCCGGAACTGGCACATCAAACACGCAGCGATCTGGTAATAGCCACTGGCCGTAGTGACTACCCTAATCAGGTCAATAATGTCCTTGGCTTCCCTTTCATCTTCCGCGGCACGCTGGATGTTCGAGCGTCCTGTATCAATACAGAAATGCACATTGCAGCCGCCCGGGCGCTGGCAGATCTCGGTAAGCAACCTGTTCCAGCGGAAATCGCAAAAATATACGGCCATGATTTACTTGAATTCGGCCCAGACCATATCATCCCCAAGCCCTTCGACCCACGTTTGCTTGATGTGGTGCCGAAGGCGGTTGCGCAGGCGGCCATTGATTCCGGGGTTGCACGACTGGATTTGGTTAATCGAAAATCGTCATAGGTCAAAAGTTGTAACTCTTATGTCACGAGCCAAAAGAATAAAACTATCCTATATCCTACCGGCTTATGACTGCATTTTGTCTACTGCGGAACTCCACCCTGCTTTTTCTCTCCAATTACTATATATTAAATGCAAAAGTGCAAAAGGAGACCAGCCATGAATAAAGTCGCAATCATCGGTGCAGGGCGTGTTGGAGAATCTACTGCTCAATTTCTGGCGACTCGTGATATTAGTCGGGAAGTTGTCCTGACAGATATTCGAGAAGGTGCTGCACAGGGCGCGGCACTGGATATTCAGGAATCGGCCTCCCTGTTTGGTTTTGATACCCGTCTGCGGGGCGCTAGCGATAATAAAATAATCGAAGGTGCCGATATCGTCATCATCACTGCCGGCATCCCCCGTAAGCCGGGTATGTCGCGCGCAGATGTCATGGAAACCAATGTAAGAGTACTTGATGAAATTCTTGATGACGTACTGAAGTACGCACCAGATTCCATGCTACTTCTTGTTAGCAATCCTGTTGATACCCTCACCTACCATGCAATAAAGCGTACTGGCTGGGACAGAAATCGTGTTATGGGGCAAGCAGGTGTTCTTGATTCCTCGCGTATGGCGGCCTTTGTTGCTCTGGAAACAGGGTTATCGGCAAAATATATCAATGCTATGGTGATGGGTGGGCACGGTGATGCTATGGTTCCAATGACTCGATTTACGACAATATCGGGGATCGCTATTGAGCATTTCCTGTCATCTGACAAGATCGATGAAATCATTCAACGCACTCGCACAGGTGGTGCTGAAATTCTTGCCCTGAAAGGCAACAGCAGTGCGTATGGTGCACCCGCAGCCGCTATTGCCGAAATGGTTGAAGCCATTATCTACAATAGAAAATCAGTCCTGCCTACAGTAGCCTTTCTGCAGGGTGAGTATGGTGAAGAGGATATTACGATCGGTGTACCGGCAGTTCTCGGTGAGCGTGGTATGGAAAAAGTCATTGAACTGGATCTTAATGAAACGGAACAAAGCTTTTTCAATACCTCAGTTGCTTCGATACGAAAGGAATTATCGGAACTAAGTAATATCGTCAACAAAGCATAACGCTGTACCTATCAGCGATCTCTTGTTACACGTCATTGAATATTAATGATGAAATTGCCGTGCTTCGGTGCTCGTGACCGAAAGGATAGCTATGCTATCCTGCAGAAAATACCCGAAAAGGTGCAATGACAATCTCCTTTATTTATTATAGGCCCTATGAGTATTCAAACCAGTATATCTCAGCTTACCCTGCCAACATTAAGAAAAATGAAGCAGGAAAGGCAACCTATTGTTGCCCTGACCGCCTATGACTACAGTTTTGCATGTCTATTGGATCATTCAGGAGTCGACATAATCCTGGTTGGTGATTCCCTTGGTATGGTCATACAGGGACATCAGACAACCATCCCCGTCAGCATGGAGGATATGCTTTACCATACATCCATCGTCAGCAGGGGCGTCGAGAGAGCACTGTTAGTCATGGATATGCCCTTTATGAGTTATCTAAACACTGAACGTGCACTGGATAATGCTACTGATGCACTGCAGCAGGCCGGAGCGCATATGGTTAAACTGGAGGGAGGGCTGGACCAGATACCCATAGTAGAAGCTTTATCCAGGCATGAAATTCCGGTCTGTGCACACATTGGATTAAAACCACAATCTATCTTAAAAACTGGCCACTACAGAGTTCAGGGACGCAGTGCACAGGCAGCCAAAAAAATGATTGAGGAGGCTGCGGCGTTGGAAAAGGCCGGTGCAGATATTCTCCTGCTTGAGTGTGTGCCGAAAATGCTGGCAGCAGAAATCAGCGCCAACAGCGAAATACCTGTAATTGGGATTGGTGCCGGGAATGCCTGTGATGGACAGATTCTCGTTCTACATGATCTGCTCGGTATAACGCCTGGCAAAGCACCCAAGTTTGCAAAAAACTTCATGCAGGGAAACGCTGACATCCAAACGGCGATCAGAACTTATGTGGACGATGTACGAAGCCGAAAGTTTCCTGCCGAGGAGCATAGTTTTAATTAGTACGTAGTTTTCTGTGTTCAGTGATACACACATATTCCCCACATAAACAGATGACAATTTCCCTGACCCCACTACCTTCACTCTCCGATAACTACATTTGGGTAATTACCAATACAACTAATTCTACTGCTGTAATTGTGGACCCAGGCACTGCTACCGTTTGTGTTAACTTCCTTGAGCAAGAGAATATTAAACTTGTAGCAATATTAATTACTCATTATCATTGGGATCATGTAAATGGAGTTGAACGACTGATTCAAATGTATGACATTCCCATTTACGGTCCTGCCACAGAATACATACCGTACCTGACAAAGCCACTCACCCGTCATGACCGCTTCAGCATACCCGAGTTAAAACTGGACTTTCAGGTAATTGATTTAAGTGGGCATACAGCTGAACATATTGGCTATCTGACAGACAGGATGCTGTTCTGTGGTGACACCCTGTTCAGTGCAGGCTGCGGCCGATTGTTTAATGGAACGGCTGAACAACTGCATGCAGCACTGCAAAGAATAAAACAATTGCCTGCAGACACCACTGTTTATTGTGCACATGAATACACTCTGGATAATCTTCACTTCGCACTGGCTGTTGAGCCGGATAATACCGCTATACAATCACGAATTGAAGAAGTTAAGGCTCTACGTGCAAAAAATCTACCCTCCCTGCCCTTTACCCTGAAAAATGAAATGCGTTATAACCCTTTTCTGCGTACAGACAAAAAGAATATTATGGACGCCGTCGCACGGCATTCAGGACAGGATATAAACAACAGCGAAGACTGTTTTAGATATTTACGAATCTGGAAGGATGGGTTTTAAAAAATGGGTTACGTGTTGCGTCATTGCTGTTCCATAAACTTCCCATAGTCATTTGTGGTCTGAACGGGTATCGGGGAAACTGCAGAGACACGATCCTCTTGCAGAGTACGCAGGGAACCCAATGGTGTTGGAGACATGACTATCGATAACATCTCTCCGTCATTCCGGCGCTGGCCGGAATCCAGCGGTTTCAACGACTTACTGGATACCGGGTCAAGCCCGGCATGACGATGTGGCGTTAACGGGACAGCAATGGTATTGCGTAAAACATAAAACCTGGGGAACATCTGATGTGTCTGGACAAAGTAGATTGTGATCTGACCCCTTCAAAGAAAGGTTTGAGGCGCAAATCACACGTAATAGCGGGCTATTCCGAAGGTTTGTAGCCGCAGGAAATGCCCGTGGTATAACGAAGTGCCGAATATTTTGTCGTAAGATAGGCGCTCATGAATTGACAAGATACCCCCTAAATACGGGCATTATGCTGCCTGGACAGGTATCTGGTTGCCAATACGAATAATGACGTTCATTTCGTCGAGGTAAACCAGTACAGGCTTGTACACTTTCATTTCCGCTTCATTAAAGGCTGCATAAGCACATATAATCAGCTTATCACCCGGGTTTGCCTTGTGCGCGGCGGCACCGTTAACGGATATAATGCCGCTTCCAGACTCTGCCTGAATAGCATAGGTTGTAAAGCGTTCACCATTACTCACATTGTAGACCTGAATCTGCTCGAATTCGTGCATGCCAGAAGCTTTTAATAATGTACGGTCTATCGCACAGGAACCTTCATATTCCAGTTTAGAGTGCGTGACACACGCACCGTGTAATTTTGCTTTCAATAAAGTGGTCAACATAGGCTATCATTAGGATCGGGGTTAACAATGGGACGATTATGAAGCATCACCGTTCACGGTTCAAACATTCCCGGACAAAAAGAGTCATTACCTGCCTTAATGTTACTATCATAAATAATTTATATCACACTGATTTTTTAAATGAATGAACATACACGAATACCAGGCCAAAACATTACTCGCTGAATATAATATACCTGTCCCTGCGGGATTACCCTGCATGAGTCCTGATGATTGTATCGCTGCAGCTAAAAGGCTGGGGGGGGATCTGTGGGTGGTCAAGGCCCAGATTCACGCTGGTGGGCGTGGTAAGGCCGGTGGAGTCAAAATCGCGAGATCGATTGAAGAAGTCAGCCAATATGCCCACAGCATTCATGGAATGAACCTGATCAGCAATCAGACAGGGCCACAGGGACACACCGTTAAGCGCCTGCTCGTTGAAGAAGGCGTTGGTATAGCCCGTGAGTTGTATGTTGGCATGCTGATTGATCGAAGTCGCCAGCAGATAGCCCTGCTAGCTAGTACCGAAGGTGGGACAGAGATTGAGGAGGTGGCGGCAGTAACCCCTGAAAAAATTCTTACTGCCTATGCCGATTGTGAATCTGGTTTTAATCAGAACGATCTTGCATCCATTACGGAAAAATTAGGACTGGAAGGTTGCTCAAAAACTCAGGTGATTGAGCTATTCAACACTCTGCTGCAGTTATTCATAGAGAAAGACGCCTCTCTGGTAGAACTCAATCCACTGGTTATAACCCCGGCAGGTAACGTTATCGCACTTGACGCAAAAATGAATTTTGACGATAACGCCCTCTATCGACAGCCCGAAATCAGAGAGCTCAATGATCCAGACGAGCAGGATCCTGACGAAATTGAAGCGGCGAAACATGACCTAAGCTACATCCCGCTGGAGGGCAATATCGGCTGCATGGTTAATGGTGCAGGACTTGCCATGGCAACTATGGATATCATCAAACTCTATGGCAGTGAACCCGCCAACTTTTTAGATGTAGGCGGTGGCGCCAGCGTAGAAAAAGTCACTAATGCCTTTCAGCTAATGTTGAAAAATTCTCATATCAAAGCCATTCTAGTGAATATATTTGGTGGGATCATGCACTGTGACGTCATCGCTAAGGGACTGATTACTGCGGCCCGAGATACTCACCTGGGCATTCCACTGGTAGTCCGCCTTGAAGGGACCAATGCTGAGCAGGGAAAGAAATTACTGGCTGATTCCGGATTAAGTATTATTACGGCAAAGGATATGGCTGATGCGGCTAAAAAGGCCGTTGAAGCAGCAGGAGAAATGGCCTGATGTCGATATTAATTGATAAAAACACCCGCGTCCTGACACAGGGCATTACCGGTAAAACAGGGCGGTTTCACACCCACCATAGTGCTGCCTACGCTAAGGGTAAACGGGCCTATGTTGCGGGTGTCACGCCGGGTAAGGGTGGCCAGAAATTCGAAGGGATACCCGTTTTTAACACCGTTATAGAAGCCAAACGGGAAACCGGGGCAAATGTCTCAGTTATTTACGTGCCACCCCCCTTTGCTGCTGCGGCCATTGATGAGGCGGTAGATGCCGGGATTGGGCTAGTGATCTGTATTACCGAAGGAATTCCTGTGCTTGATATGGTTCGCACTCGCCATAAGATGAAGAACACTTCGACCCTGCTGATTGGACCGAACTGTCCGGGTGTTATCACGCCGGATGAGATAAAAATTGGAATCATGCCAGGGCAAATTCACAAGAAAGGTTCAATTGGTGTTGTCTCCCGTTCTGGAACGCTGACCTATGAAGCTGTTGATCAGTTGACACAACTTGGCCTGGGTCAATCTTCCTGCATTGGCATTGGCGGGGACCCGGTGAATGGCATGAAACATCTGGATATCATGCGACAGTTCAATGACGACCCCGAAACCGAAGCCGTGGTGATGGTGGGTGAAATTGGTGGTAGTGATGAGGAAGAATGTGCATTCTGGGTAAAAGAAAACATGAGCAAGCCCGTGGTTGGCTTCATTGCCGGAATCACAGCCCCGGCAGGTAAACGCATGGGCCATGCCGGCGCCATTATCTCCGGTGGCAGGGGAACTGCCGCTGAAAAGATCAAGATAATGGAAGAATGCGGAATTACCGTAACAAAGAACCCATCCGAAATGGGTATTACGCTGAAAAGATTGCTGTCTTAGGTCTTCATGATTTTACCGTCAATCACCAGTAGCACTATCCACAGGATTTTATGATCACTCTTTTTATCCATACCTGTAATTTGTTATCTGTTCATTTTACTGAGATCAACAACAATCCCCTACACAATGATCAACTTCAAACTCCAGAGTTGAATGGGAGATAGAAAACTTTTTTTCTATCTCTGATTTCAGCAACTTTTTAATACTTTCGATCTTGTTGAAATCATTTATCACCACATGAGACTCAAGGGCATTTCTATGCTCGTCCAGTTGCCATAAATGGACATGGTGGACATTCGCCACACCGTTAACTGATTCCATAACATCAATAAGCTCATCGATATTGATATCCTCAGGCACACCTTCCATCAGGATGTGAATGGTTTCTGGTAATAACATTCCTGCCTGGTACAGCACATATCCGGCTATAACGAAAGTAAAAAAGGTATCGGTCCAGTACCATTGATAGAGCAATATTAAAGTTCCTGCGATAATTACCCCGACAGAAGCCATGGCATCGGAGACATTATGTATAAATGCTGCTCTTATATTCACACTATTTTTTGACATAGTATAGGTGAGAATGGCTGTTGCGATATCAATAACCAGGGCAATAGAAGCAACAATGATCACTGTCCAGCCGGTAATAATTTGTGGATCAAATACGCGCCAGATAGCCTCATAGATCAGATACAAACCCACAATCACCAGTGTCACCAGATTAATAAGCGCAGCAATCACTTCTGCTCGTTTGTAACCAAATGTTTTTAATTGATCTGCGGGCTGGCGCCCTATTTTTCGGGCGGCAAAGGCAATCAGCAAAGAACTCGCATCACTGAAGTTATGCAGGGCATCAGCAATCAAGGAAAGACTACCGGAAACTATGCCCGCAATCACCTGAGCCACAGTGAGCAGCATATTGATAACAATGGCAAATCCCAGACGACGATCACCCATGTCATCTGCGCCATGGTCATGATGGGCATGGTTATGGCTCATACTTTTCTTCTCAAAATAAATATAATTCCGCCGATTACACCTAGCAGCGTGATCAGGATAAACGATGTCCAGGAAAAGGCCAGGGCGTCTGCGCTACTCACACCGTATAAAGCAAATAGCGCGACAAATATCAGCTCACGAACGCCTATGGCATTGATGGATACAGGAATCATCATCACCACTATCGCAATCGGAATAATGATAAACATTGCACTTAATGGAATGTCGATACTCAATGACAAAGCTATAAGATAATAGTGAAAAATTACATTTAACTGCAGGAAAATCGATAATATTAAAGCAATAAAAAGTACCCCGGGTTTCCCACTATACACCGCAAACACATCAAAGACCTTTAGCAGGATACGCTTCAGCGTAGAGGCGTTTTCCCGGTTTCCTGTATGTAAATACCGACTGATTAGAGCTGCTTTAAAAAACAATATATAGATAGCGGTAATTCCGATAAATACCGCAAACAGCACCCATAGCCTGAAATTAGGAATAAATGATACATTGCGTGATGTCAATAACAATGCCAAAAGTGCAAACATAAACAAAGTAAAAATTCCCAGTAGTCGATCGATGAAAATAATTGAAACTGATTGCGTCTTGCCACCACCCATTTTCCAGGTATCATAGGCACGCATTGCATCACCCCCTATCGTTGAAGGTAGAAAATTATTAAAAAAGACCGCCACAATCATTGATTTAATCAATGTGTAAAAACTTGCCCTTACACCCTGTACTGCAAGCAATAATTTCCACCTTGAAGCAATAATACAAAGACCTACAAAGTACAGAAAAAAAGCGCTGAAGATTAGCCACATATTTGCACGTGAGAACGCCAGCCAGACATCATTGAGATTAACCTTGCTGAGTATGCTCCCTATCAGTACCAGTGCAATGAGGACTTTTAGAAAAATAAGCAGCTTATATTTTATTCTGTCCATTATGTGATGCTGTTTTTAAGCCCTTACAGGTCATTAGTGAAAAATTAGGGCAGATACTAACATGGCAGGACAAGTTGCCGAAAATACAGATAGTTCTCAGGCTTAATGTAATTACCATTTTCCTGTAACAATCCACCCTCATACCGGGTCTGACCAGGCATCCTGTTCGCTGCTGAAACGTATTTTTCTTGCAGAGACCACAAGACACGCAGAAAAAGCAAAAAACTCTACAATATTTTCACAAGAAAAACATTTAATCCCTCCAGTGGCTCTGCAAACTCCAGAGGAAATCGCAGGCTTTTGTTTCTTTCCGGTATCTAGCTGAAGGATAATTTTAAGAGGGCAGTGATCCAGGTTAACATGTCTGCAATATCGATCAATCCAGCGTTTTCTTCTATATCAGTTAAAATCACCCCCTCAGGCATAATCTGTTTTATACTTCCAGCAACAAAGTCAACTCTGGTTAAATTACTATGAACGAGGAAAATACTTACATTGTCTCCGATCTGAAGCCGCCCAATAAACTCGGGGCCATTGCTGAAACAGCAGACACGCGGGTTCCAGTCAGGTTGTTGAATATTATAGTCGATAAGAATCTCATCGACTATCCCAATAAAATTGTTCGGGCTGAAAACAAATGAGCCAACTACCCGACCCAATCACGCTTGCGCTGGATCGCACAGTACTCGCTAATGAAAGAACGTATGCGGCATGGGTCCGTACTGGCCTCACATCACTTGCAGCAGGTCTCGGTATCGCCAGGTTCTTATCTGACAGTATGCCACTCTGGAGCATCCGTACTATTGCAGCAATACTCATCATTTTTAGTGCGGCTTCGTTCTTTCTATCGGCCTGGCGTTACCAACATCTACACGTGGGAATGGCACACCTGGACGTCAAAATGATTCCTCTTCCCATAGTTAAACTCTCAAGTTCAGTGCTTGTCATTTGCTCTTTTATTGCACTCATCGGCTTATGGTACATAACACCCATCCTGTAAAGCGCTTATCTATAGATCATGAACACACATAAACCGATTGCACCCTGCACGAGGATGGGAAAGTGTCCGAGATCGCACAATCCATCCTGACAGCGGCACAAAACTACGAGCCAGTGCTTATAGAGTATGGCTTACTCATCATTTTTGCTGCCATCACGATAGAGGGCCTCGGAATACCTGCTCCGGGTCAAAGCCTGCTTATCGCCGGTGCACTATTGAGTACACGTGGCCAATTCAATATCAACCTGCTACTGATATCGGCCTGGTTTGCGGCATTTACCGGAAGTACCCTGGGTTATATTATCGGTAGAGTCGGCGGCAGAAAATTACTTCTCCGTCTGCCGATCAGCCCCTCCCGACTCGATCGAATAGAGATCCTCTGTCAACGCTATGGTACCGTACTCGTCATCCTGTCACGCTTCATCGACGGCCCCCGCCAACTCACGGGTATTGTCGTCGGCAGCCTACAAATGCCGACGGTTGCCTTTCTCCTGGCAAGCAGTGCAGGAGCAGTGCTGTGGGTTGGGTTTTGGGGGCTCGGTAGTTACTACCTTGGTCAGCATATTCACATCATTGCGCAGGGTTTAAAATCTGCTGCACCTTATACCTGGATTGCCACGGGACTTTTAATCTTTGCGTTATGTGCCTATCTTTTCCGAAGACATAACCGCCAGAAACCTCCATCCAGAAAGCGCTAGACCTTACCAGACTACATATAATTACCGCGTCTGCCTGCCCCGAGCGATACGTTTGGTGAACAGCCGGGTTAACAATCTTTAATGTTTTATCCATCCTCACTTCATCGACAAACAGGTATACTGCTCATCGCCCTGTCGGAACCCCTTGAGACAAATACAATGCGCACCCTTGTCATTGAAGACGACATCGAAACAGCAAACTACATCTCCAAAGGCCTGAAGGAACACGGGCATGTGGTCGATCAGGCTTCTGATGGCAAGGATGGCCTGTTTATGTCGCTGGAAAACGACTATGACATCATTATACTTGACCGGATGCTACCCGCACTCGACGGGCTGTCTATCCTGAAAACCCTGCGTATTTCAGAACGCCAGACACCCGTAATTATACTTAGTGCTCTGGGTGAAGTGGACGACAGGGTAGAAGGCTTGAAGGCCGGAGGAGATGACTATCTGGTCAAACCCTTCGCCTTCTCCGAACTACTTGCACGCATTGAGGCCTTGTTGAGGCGTGGTGAAATAAAACCCGATACCAGTTTGATGAAAGTGGCCGATCTGGAGCTGGATCGTCTGACCCATACCGTTAAACGGGCCGGTAAAACCATCGACCTGCAACCACGCGAATATATGATTCTCGAATTTTTCATGCAGCATGCCGGCCAGGTTGTTACCCGCACCATGCTCCTGGAAAGCGTATGGGATTATCACTTCGATCCTCAAACCAACATCATTGATGTGCATATTAGTCGGTTGCGCAATAAAATAGACAAAGAATTCGATTTGCCCCTGTTGCAAACCGTGCGCGGGGTTGGCTATTGCCTTCGCGAACCGTCAGCGGAATCTGCCTAGTCTATGCAAAACCGTTTATTACACAGCTTCAGCTTTCGTCTGGCCTTTACCTATATGGTATTATTCGGGGTTTCGGTACTGTTGCTGCTGGGCTTTATCTACTGGTCGACAGCAGCCTATATGTCCAGACAGGCTGATGCCACCATTGCCGCCGAGATTACCGGCCTATCAGAACGTTACGATATAGATGGTCTCACTGGTTTGATCAATGTCATCAACGATCGCTTATCGCGCAAACCCACCGGCTCGTCGATCTACCTGCTGACCACGACGATCAACACACCTATCGCCGGTAACCTCAATCGCTGGCCGGCGATCCAGGCGGACGGAGAAGGCTGGTTAAACTTCCGGCTGGAAAATGCCGGTCGCGACAAGAATGAAATCCACCTGGCGCGGGCGCGTAGCTTCACCCTCACCGGTGGTTTTCATCTGCTGGTCGGTCGTGATATCTACGAGCTAGAAGAAACCCAGCGGCGCATTATTCGTGCGTTGATCCTCGGTTTTGTTATCACTCTGGTACTGGGTGGCTTCGGTGGATACGTGTTGAGCCGCCGGGTCATGAGACGTCTCGAGGCCATCAATACCACTAGCCGAGAGATCATCAATGGCGACCTGTCGCGCCGAATTACTCTACAGCACAGCGGTGATGAATTTGATTCACTGGCTAGCAACCTCAATGCCATGCTCGACCAGATTGAGGAACTGATGGAAGGTGTACGGCGCGTCTCTGACAGCATCGCCCATGATCTACGCACCCCGCTGGCGAGGCTGCGCAACCGGCTAGAACTGCTGCGTGCCGAGCAGGAGAAGACTCGCCAGGATCCAACCCTTGCCGAACAGGCCATAAGCGATGCCGATGGCATGCTGAAAACCTTCAATGCCCTGCTGCGTATTGCCCGTATTGAAACCCGCCAACACAGGGAAGCGTTCAACAAGACAGACATGGCTGCTCTGCTGCACGATGTAATTGAACTCTACGAACCACTGGCTGAGGAAAAGGGCCAGTCCCTGAGTCTACAGGCGGATTCTACTGTGTACATTCAGGGCGACCGTGATCTGCTATTCCAGTCCATGGCCAACCTGCTGGATAACGCCATCAAGTACACCCCGGCACGGGGGCGCATTGAGATTACCCTCGGGGAGAAGGCTGATAAGGGCTGGATCACCATTGCCGACAGTGGCCCCGGCATTCCTGAAGCCGAACGGCTGCAGGTTTTCCAGCGTTTTTATCGGCTTGAAAAAAGCCGTACTACCCCCGGCAGTGGACTGGGCCTCAGCCTGGTAGCCGCCGTGGCAAGAATCCACGGTATGACGCTGAGACTGGAAGATAACCAGCCCGGCCTTCGAGTACGGTGTGAGTTCACGACAATCCACATCACGAACATTAACAAATCTTAATCCCCTCTCCACCTCCAGTTAAACCCGGACAAGTTAGTATTGTCACCAAAGTCGGTGTTGCAATACATGTCAATCAAGCGAACTCGGCTAATTTTTAACTGACACGAGGATAATCACATGAACTCTACCGTAAAAATATCAGCGGTCACATTATTTCTGCTCGCAAATACGGCATTTGGTACCACAGCCGTCATGGCCGCTACGCCAACACCATCACAGGCACCGGTGGCAGTCACCACCGCAAGCGTCCCTACGGCATTGAGTCTCGAGCAAGAGCAAATCCATCAGGCAGACGCCCTGGCACAGAAAGCTCGCGAGGCTATGTCATACATTGTCGCAGCGCGCCAGCTACTTTCTGAGCAACACGGAGAAGAAGCCCATCAGTATCTTGAACAAGCCAAAGGCCTGCTGACGAAACTGAAATCTGAAGTCCCTGCAGGAGACGAAAACGGACCTGCACTGGTGTCTATTTATTCACAAATGGGCATCAAAAAAGGTGTGGAAATCACTGAGCAGCTAAAACAGCAATTGGGAAAAACTCATCTGGATGTCGTCCGTGGGAATCATAAGAAAGTCGTCGAGGCGTTGAAGACTGTGGACATCGAACTGCAGTACAGTTTTGTCGACCTGCCCGTGGTAGCAACACTTGGGAAAGTAGAATCTGCCCTTAAATTACTTTCCACAAAAAATACCCAAGAGGCCGGTAAGATTCTGGATGATGCCGAAGCAGGACTGATTCACGACAGCATTATCGTCAATTCCGTAAACGAAAACCCGGTCGGGTAGACGTGCCCTGCAACACAATCAAGGAGTCACTCTAAAATGAACGCAAACATCGCACCGGCAGACCTGAAAATCGCCAGCAGCATTCACTATCAGACCTTCCACCAGATCCGCGAGCATCTGCAACAACGCATCATCGGCCAGCAGGTGCTCATCGACCGCCTACTCATTGCACTGCTGGCCAACGGCCATCTGCTGGTAGAAGGTGCACCTGGACTGGCTAAGACCACTGCCATCAAGGAACTGGCGGCAGTACTGGAAGGAGACTTTCACCGCTTGCAGTTTACACCTGATCTGCTGCCCAGTGATCTTACCGGCACCGACATCTACCGGCCGGATACCGGTGATTTTCATTTTCAGCAGGGACCGTTGTTTCATAACCTGATTCTGGCAGATGAAATCAACCGAGCCCCAGCCAAGGTACAGTCGGCGCTGCTCGAGGCCATGGGGGAAAAACAGATCACCGTTGGTCGCCATACCTATCCCCTGCCACGTCCGTTCCTGGTTATGGCTACCCAGAACCCTATTGAACATGAAGGCACCTACGCGCTGCCCGAGGCCCAGTTGGACCGTTTTCTGATGCACATTCACATCGATTACCCCGACTCTGAATCGGAATACGCCATTCTAAGACTGGCCCGCCAACAGGCCGAGCGCGAGGACACCACACCGGCGGCAACTGAACTGGTCCTGAGTAAAAAGCAGATTTTTGCCGCCCGCCACGAAGTGCTGGGCATCCACATGGCTGAACCAGTAGAACAATATCTGGTACAACTGGTGCTGGCCAGCCGGGCCCCGGCGCCCTACAGTGAGCAGCTGGCCCGGTGGATAAATTATGGTGCCAGCCCGCGGGCGACGATTGCCCTCGACCGTTGTGCCCGCGCCCATGCCTGGCTGGAAGGCCGTGACTATGTCTCACCGGCCGATGTGCAGGCGGTGGCCTTCGACGTGTTACGCCACCGGGTACTGGTTTCCTTCGAGGCCGAAGCCGAAGGCATGGATTCTGACGATGTAATCCGCGAACTGTTGAAACTGATCCCGGTTGCCTGACATGAAACTCGTAAACAGGTACTTTCAGGCCGCCAAAAAACGCCACCACGGATCCGGCGCCAGGATCGTTGATCGAGAGCACGGTTCAGCGAACCCGGCCCTTAATCCGGCTACCCGGGTCAGTCTCGACGAGCTCATTACCCTTGGCCAGCAAGCCCGTAAACTCAATCTAATCCGAAAGCGGGGAGCGCTCGCGCAACTGGCTGGAAACCATGCCTCGCGTTTTCGCGGTCGTGGCATGGATTATCAGGAATCGCGTATCTATCAACCAGGCGATGACGTCCGCAGTATGGACTGGCGGGTCACCGCGCGCACCGGTCGGCCTCACACCAAGCTCTATCAGGAAGAACGGGAACGTCCAGTGGTGGTGTGTGTGGACCTGAATCCGGGGATGTTTTTCGCCAGCCAGGGTGCTCTTAAATCGGTGGTTGCTGTCCGTGCCGCCACTCTGATCGGCTGGGCGACCATCAACCACGGCGACCGCATCGGTGCCCTGTTGTTTAACGGAGACCACCACGAGCTAGCCCCTCGCGGTGGTAAACACGGTGTGCTGCGCCTGATCCGCCAGCTGGTGGCACAAAGTGATCCACTGAAAAATCTCAAATACCCGCCCCATCCACAAGGACTCAACGACGCACTGGCCCGGCTACGCCGCGTCAGCAGACCCGGTAACCTGATTTTTCTACTCAGCGATTTTTATGGCATCAATAACGAGACCGGTAACCATTTGATGCGGCTACGCCAGCATAACGACGTGGTCGCCATCCAGCTAGTCGATGCACTGGAACTTGCCCCCCCGCCACCCGCACGCTATGGCGTCAGCGACGGTCAACAGCAGGGTATTCTCGATACCCGTTCGGCCACGGCACGAAAAGCCTACAGCGATTTTTTCAGCCTGCACCACCAAAAGGTGCGGGATCTTATGCACAGCCGCGCTATCCCGCTGCTGCAACTGTCCACCGGGGATAACGTCGCCAGTGTACTGCGGCGCGGCTTTACCCCAACACCGATTATCATGGCAAAGGAGGTGGCAGCATGAACCCGGCCGCCCAAGCAGCCCTGCAATTGCGCGATATCCACCTGCCGGGCGAACCTGGCCTTTGGCCGCCGGCACCGGGCTGGTGGATCCTTGCCGCGCTGTTGCTTGTCCTGCTGGTCTGGGTGGCATGGGCCGCCCTGCGCCGCTACCGTCTGCATCGCTCGCGCCAACGCATCCTCGCCATGCTCAGCGAACTGGAACAGGAAGCCGACAACAACACCCCGGAAAGAATCGCTCAAATTTCCATACTGCTACGTCGTCTGGCACTGATGCGCTATCCCCGCCAGCGAGTCGCTGCCCTTACCGGTACTGACTGGTTGAGCTTCCTGGATGAATCCGGTGGCCAGGGTAACTTTAGCCAGGGGCCCGGACAGGTGCTGGCCACAGGCCCCTATCAACCCACCCTGCCCAGGGATCTGGATACCCGGGCGCTGGGCACTCTGGTGCGTAGCTGGGTAATAAAGAACACGGAACACTAGCCATGAATATTGAATTTGCCTGGCCCTGGTTACTCGCCGCCCTGCCCTTGCCGCTACTGGCACTATTGCTGCCACGCGCGGCCAGCACCACCCCGGCTGCTCTGCGTTTTCCCTTTTATGGCGCACTGCAGGCCAGTCTGCAAAGCCACACCGGCCAACGTTCACGGCTGCGGCTAGTACTGGCATTACTGGCCTGGTTATTGCTGGTGCTGACAGCGGTACGCCCGCAACTGATCGGCGAGACCGTACACCTGCCGATCAGTGGCCGCAGTCTGATGCTGGCGGTGGACATTTCCGGCTCTATGCAGACCGAGGACATGCAGATTAAGGGTCGCCAGCTCAGCCGCCTCACCGCCGTCAAGCTGGTGGCCGGTGAGTTTATAAAACAGCGCAAGGGTGACCGTATCGGACTTATCCTGTTTGGCGACCAGGCCTATCTGCAGGCACCGCTGACCTTTGATCGCAGTACAGTGCGTACCCTGCTGGACGAAGCGCAGATCGGCCTGGCCGGCAAGCGCACCGCCATCGGCGATGCCATCGGCCTGGCGATCAAGCGCCTGCGCAAGGAACCAGCCAGTAACCGGGTACTAATCCTGCTCACCGACGGCACCAACACCGCCGGCAACGTCGACCCACTCAAGGCTGCCGATCTGGCTGCCCGGGAAGGTGTGCGTATCTACACTATCGGCATAGGCAGTGGTGAAATGCAGGTGCAGACACCCTTCGGTGTTCGACGGGTGGCTACCGGCGACCTCGACGAGGCCAACCTCAAGGCCATCGCAAGCAAGACGGGCGGACGTTTTTTCCGTGCCCGCGATACCGCCGAACTGGCGAAAATCTACGCCCTGCTGGATCGCATCGAACCGGTCTCTAAAGACGAGCAGACATGGCGACCGGTTGACGAACTCTATTTCTGGCCACTGAGCGCCGCATTGCTGCTCAGCATGCTGATCGCCCTCTCCGCCATCTTCGGCTGGCGGGCTACACCGGCTCCTGTGGAGGTTCGACATGCCTGAGCAATTTCATTTTCTCCAGCCCCTGTGGCTACTCAGTCTAATCCCGCTGGCATTGCTGGTATGGCGACTGCGACGCGCCGCCACTGGCGATAACCCGTGGGTTCGTATCATCGACGCCCGTCTACAGCCCCTGTTACTTGCCGGTCAGGATCACAAGGTCAGCCGTTCACTATTATGGCTGCTCGGCCTGGGGTGGCTACTAGCCACCCTGGCGCTGGCCAATCCGGTGTGGGAAAAACAACCGCAGCCACTTTACCAGACCAGTGCGGCACGGGTCATCGTGCTAGATCTTTCACGCTCCATGCTCGACAGAGACCTCAAACCCTCACGGCTAGCCAGGGCCCGTTTCAAGATCGAGGACATCCTCGCTCGCAACGATGAAGGCCAGACCGGACTAGTGGTGTTTGCCGGTGATGCCTTTACCGTTACACCGCTGACCCGTGATGTGGATACCATTCGCGCTCTGCTCAAATCGCTCGACCCCGACCTCATGCCTGTGCAGGGCAGTCGTGCTGATCTGGGTCTGGAAAAAGCGGGTGAACTGCTGCAGCAGGCAGGACTGAGAAATGGCCAGATACTGCTGTTTGCCGATGGCGTAACCGGCAACAAAGCACGCAAGGCCGCCACAAAATTACGCAAAAAAGGCTACCGTGTTTCGGTACTCGGTGTCGGCACTCAAACGGCTGATCCGTTGACCAATGCACAAGGCCAACTACTGCGCACCACTGCTGACGGTAAACTCATCGTGCCACAGCTTGAGACTGCGGCTCTTCAGGCCGTGGCTGAGGCCGGTGGTGGTCGCTACCGCACCTTTAATAGCAGCGATAGCGACATCAGGAGCCTGCTG
The DNA here is from genome assembly GCA_013150915.1 of Gammaproteobacteria bacterium. Lineage (GTDB taxonomy): Bacteria > Pseudomonadota > Gammaproteobacteria > BMS3Bbin11 > BMS3Bbin11 > BMS3Bbin11. Next base: position 156 of record JAADJE010000120.1, on the reverse strand, counting down.
GACAATAACGCATCACTGAGTACCGAAAATAACCTGATCAATGGCGAGATGCAGGGACAGGACTGGAAAGACAACGGCCCCTGGCTGGCATTGTTGCTGCTGCCGCTGGCAGCACTGGCTTTTCGTCGCGGCTGGCTGTTGAGCCTGGTGTTGCTG
>JAADJE010000094.1 GCA_013150915.1 Gammaproteobacteria bacterium | reverse complement strand
TTAAGATTCAAGGGGGGAAGGAAAGTCAAAACCTAAACAGAATAGAGTAGGAGCGCCGCCTCGGCGCGATGTGCTTCATCAAGAAATCGCGCCGAGGCGGCGCTCCTACTCTGTTGTCTTTGGCTTTGCAGCCTTCTGTGATCCCCGCGAGAGAGAAGAGGGCATTGTCTTCGACGGTAAGCCTGGATGCGACCAGGGCTTACAAACACTCAGACTTACTCGTCTGAACCTGCACTACAACTAGCGTTACAGGAATAAGCAGTTGCAGTTTGATTACAGGTGAATTCGCCACCACATGTCCTTGTTGAACTATTGCTACCTCCATTTACCACGTCTAATCTACCGGTGATGGAATTTAATGCGTCATCGACGATAATGTTTCGAAGTTGAACAACTTCCCGATCACTAGTCAGATCGTAAAGGTTATCCATCGGGATGTCTACATCGGCAATGTTTTGACCATCAATGGTTGTTGTTATTTCTCGAGTGCACATCTGTGGATTACCGGTGCCGTTACCTAGACTGCTAACGCAAACGTCAACATTGCTACCCTCTATATCCAACATAATCTGATATCCACCGCCATCGGCGCCAGCAAGGTCGCCATTATTCCCTCCACAGACAGAATCACGTACACCATCTTCATAGCCGGCAGCTGCATGTGCAGGTGAAATCAACGAGTCCAGTAAATTAGTCCTTGCATACCAGGGCTGGATTGAGTCCAGTTTTGCCCCCACTCTACCAGTGGTAAATGTGCCCGTTGCGACCAAACTTGTCTGCGCATGGGCAGGCAGCACGACTGACTCAACCAGTGGGCGCGTCCATTCACTGGATAATGCCTGGCTGCCGGCCACTACGCCGCTGGCGGCAATTATTGATTTGAGGGCCTTGCGGCGGGTTTTCAGTTCTGTTTCAGCGGCAACGTCGGTTGCTACACCTTTATCATTGATTTTTTTGTTCATTTGATTCTCCCCTAGCGAGCGAAGTAATATTTTTTTTATTTTTATTTTATTTACATGTACCTCAAATATATCGGATTAGAGATTGTTATGCTATCAGTAAATTCAAAATCTTCGCCGCGAGGGCGTGCCGCCCACAGCTATATTCTTGGACATGTTTAAGTCCTGGCGCGCCCTGGTGGCGAATGGTATTTGAGGCTAGGTGATTCGTTTAAAACCGCCAAACTCAGAAGTTGACTGTGGGGCAGCCTGGCCGGCGGGTGTATCAGATAGCGTCTGTCGACGTTCAAGGATGAGGGCTAGCGCATCTTTCAGTAGAGTAGACTTTAAATAACCACTGTATTGCGTCTGCATGCTTGCAGAGCGATTGCACTCTATCAACCAGGGTTTTAGTGTGCTGTCGAGCATAATATCAACAGCCAGGAGTTCAAAGCATTGTTCGGGGTGCGCAAGCTGTTTATTTGCAGTCTCACGTAAGGGTTCGGCTACTGCGCGCAGCGTTTCTTTGAGGATGGTTTCGATTTCTGTCCATACATGGGTTGCATTTGTGGTTTCAGTGACATGTTCACGCCATTGTTTTAATGTCAGACAGTGTTTTGCTAAATCGAAATCGGCCTGGTGGGTCTGTAGAACTGTGGTGGCAATATGAATGCCTGGATTTTTCCTTTGCTCGGGATCTGTGGAATAGGGTTGAACAGCGAGGTCTGCCTCTCCATCCTGGTAAAGATAAGCCGTTAGCGGGTTGCTGCTGGTGATCAGCAGGAAAACTTGCAGGATATATTTTCGGTCATTAATCAGGTGCGGGTCATCGAGATACTCTTGAGCAAGCCACTGGCCATGGTCAGGCAGCTCATTTTCGTGCTGTAGCAGTTCCATCGCTACGCCATTTGCAGTATTCATCAGCTTCAGAATGAGTGGTTTTTCTGGCTGGTGTTGCAATCGGCGTCTAATTTCTTCCTTCTCCTCGGGGTATTTCCAGCTATTGGGGAAATAGCGACGGATGGGGTTTGTTTTATTATCCAATCCACCTGTTTCCCAATGGTGACTCAGATGGGTAAATAAATTCCACTTATTCGTGAGGACATGAATACCGGGTATATGGTTGATGCGCCGTAACTCCGAGATGTTTTTATACAATTCGGTCGGGGGCTCGTGTCTGAAATACCAGAGTAGGTCCCAGTCCGGACTGTCGGTGCGTTGCCCACCAAGCTTGGTAAAAGAATCAATAAGTGCTTTGATTTCATTGCTGTCGTTGAAATCAGCCAGGCCGTATTTGAACATTTGTGTATCGTCAGCTTCCAATAATAGAGGAATGTATTATGTAAACCGTAAATCATAAACCGTGAACCGTAAACCGTAAACCTGAAATTAGAACTGGCGAAGAAACACCAGTAACGGCATAATCAATGCGAAGGAAATGCCATGTCACGCATTAATCAAATACAAATACGTTATGCGCCCATTGAGGACCGTATTGTGCTGCGGTTGAATACCGAAGACTCATCAGAATTTCGTTTCTGGATTACGCGGCGTTACGCAAAAATACTTTCCGCATCCTTGATCAAGCTACTGAACTCTACTGAGGATATCCAGGAGCATAAAGAAGAGGAAGTGCAGAAGGCTGTTATGTCATTTCAGCATGAGGAAGCCCTTACAAAAGCCGATTTTGCCAAGACCTTTCAAGCGCAGCCGAAGAATCTACCATTGGGGAATACCCCGGTTTTACTGAGTAAATTAACGGTTAAGCAATCGGCTGATGGTAATCCGATGCTGTGTATGTATCCTGAGCAGGGGCAGGGGATTGACCTTGCCTTACAGCAGCAGTTACTGCATTCAGTAAGCAAGTTATTCGCGGATGCTTTGCAGGCCTCGGAATGGGGCGTGGATTTCAGCTTTTCCCAGACGAATCCCGCCATGCAGGAGACAGAAAAACCCGTGCTGCTGAATTAATGCTATATTTTCACTCTTTCCGGCAGTTCTTCCTGTGCGGCGTCGGCAACAGGCTCTCGCTGATATTCGGGGGCGAGGATTTCACTCGAAATTTCACAAAACTGATTCATTAATCGTATTTTGCAGATGTCTGTGTTGTTTTCCGCCAGCAGGTCAGCACGAACCATTCCCAACAGGCTCATGGTCTTTTTGTTATCGATAACCGCGTCAAGGTGACCACACAAACTTTTTTTATAGATATCACGCACCAGCGTCGTCACAAATTCATGATGCACCGCATCCTCTGCAAGAAAATATCGGATTTCGGTGGCATCCAGGACAACGGGTACCTGATGCAGTCCGATTTTCTTCGCCAGATGATGGATATATTGCCTGAAAGTCATTTTTTGCCTGTGCCTGGTGGTTTAAGGTGTCTCTGACGAGTCTGTACGAAGGTGATTGTGTATCAGTGGCTTCTGGCATTAAGTCTAAACCTATATATGCCTTTATCAAGGTTTGATTTACGGTTTTTCTAAAATCAAATTGGGGGAGGATTTCACACAAGTTCAGAATCAGGAAAAGGGGGTTATTTGCTGAATTCAAATCATAGCAATGCAGCGGGGCTCAGCAGCCACTCATGGAGGTGGCGTATTCTGTTCTCGATGGGTGCCTCTGCTTTTATTCTATTCTTTCTATGGTGGCTGGTTTCTTCGGGAAACCAGTCTGAAGATGTGGCCTTGTTTAAAAGAGTTTTACGTAACACCGTATGGTGGTTGGCCTCCATATACATTATTACAGCTATTCTACAAACCTTACTCAGAGCGGTGCGGTATCAATCCTTGCTAAGGGCTGATGGAATTAAGGCTATCCCTGGCACACCCTATATGTTCCTGATAACGCTGGCCCGAAATATGTTCGTTGATATGGTGCCAGCACGTATTGGTGAAGCCAGTTATATCCTGATGCTGAATCGGGGTTACCACGTGCCGGTATCAGCATGTCTGTCAACACTGTTTATTAGTATTGTACTGGACATGCTGGCGCTGGCAGTCATTCTGATTGCCATTGTGCTGGGGGCTATGTTTTCCGCCACTCAATTCGAAATTTCTGTTGGTAACGCCCTGGTGGCAACATCACTCATCGTGCTTATATCAGGGCTTATAATTTTTGCTGCTGTACCCCTTAGCCGGGGCTTCTCACGTCTTATGGATTTTACCCAAATAAGGATATTGCAGCGTTTTGGTGAATTTTTGCTGGAAGTGGGTATGTCTATCCGACGCGTGCAACAGCGTGAGATATTATCGCTTACGCTTTCTCAATCACTTGGTATCCGTGTATTGAAATACGGTGGGCTGTATATTTTATTTATTGCGGTCACCCTGGCCAGTTTTCATGAATTCGCTTCGCTACCATGGTGGCAGATATTGCCGGCATTTATCACTGCCGAGGCGGCAGCCAGTTTACCCTTGCCCACATTTATGAGTTTCGGTACCTATGAAGGAGGCGGGATGCTGGCCTTTTCTGTATTGGGTTTTGCCGCGGCAGATATTTTAATGGTGATGTTTGTTATCCATCTGATCAGCCAGGTGGTTGATTATACACTGGGGGGGCTTGGGTTGATGGGATTCTTTCTGGTTACGGGTAAAAATAAGGGGAAAGAGGAAGGATGAAGGTGACTGATTATGATTAGGAAGCGTACTGTATTTGTCGTTATTTCAGGTCTTTTGGTTGTTGCTGTGGCAATCGCGGGTTATATGCGTTGGCAGCTTAAGCAAGGTCGTCTTACTCCGCCGCCTGCGGGTGTTTCTGTCATGATGCAAAAGGTGGCTGAGGCGGCGGAATTGCCGGCTGGGTTTATTGTCTGGAGTTCAAATCGCTTTGGTAATCACGACATACTTAAGATGGACTTGCCGGGAAGAAAAATTACACGTTTGACCACGAATCCTTATACCGAGTATTTTCCTCGGATCTCTCCGAATGGACGATACATTGTTTTTTCCCGATCACAAAAACCCTGGGTGTCACAACGTAACATGGAGCTGTGGGACACTATTCTGCTCGATCTCAAAACGGGGAAAGAAAGGGTGTTGGCCAAAAATGCCAATACCCCTACCTGGTCTATCGATGGAAAAAAGGTGTATTTTCAGCGCAATGTCATGAACCTGGCTGAAATTGATATTGAGACAGGTGAAGAGCGCATTCTTTTCACCAGCGGCAACGGTGACGTCAAAAAGAACGCAGCGTTGACCACACCGGGGTTCAATACGTATAGCAATAAAATGGCCGTGACGCTGCGCTATGGTCAGCGCATGGCAGCTACTGTTGACATGTATGGCAAGCTCAAAGAAATTTCAGACGGTTGTCAGCTTACCTGGAGCAAGGACGGGAGTTACCTTTACTATGTGGGTTATGGTGGCAAGATGAAAAATGCATTCTACCTGTATGATCCGAAGACAGAAAAATCAACTAAATGGCTGGATATACCGGGAGAATTCAGCCACGAATATTTTCCTAAACTTTCAAATAATGAGAAATACCTGGTATTTGGTGCCAGCAAGGGTGGGAAAGATGGGCATGAGCATGACAGTGGCGATTATGAGATATTCCTGTGGCAGGTGGGTGCACCTGCAGAATCGGCAGTTCGCCTGACTTTTCATACCGGTAATGACAACTGGCCGGATGTGTATTTGTTTTGAGTTTTTGTGCTGGCGCACGGTGGGTGTTACCTTTTAGTTGTGGTATTCTTTTTATCTTTTTACTTGAATTGATTCGTGTTTTTCGCCCTTTATGGGCGAGTGACCAGAAGAAATCGCACCCCGAAACCCCAGCTTATCCTGTGCTTCGGCAAGCCTGAACGGGATGGGTAGGTCAAAATACCAGGTCTAAAACCAACAGGCTGAATTGGCTGCTTTCGACCGATTGAAACCGCAACCCACACCGGACAATAAAGGTTATCCACTATTCCACCCCTTTCTGAATCTATGTATACTGAAATATTGATTTTAAGGTACTAGGCCGATTCGACCTATTACCGCAAATTACCAATTCAGTCTAAATCGCAGTAGAAACCTATCACTTTATATTCGAACCGGTGAATTCGGATATAGTTTTTATTTTTCACCAACAATTATGAGTAAATAAAATGAGTAAAGGTACAGTTAAGTGGTTCAATTCCGATAAAGGATTTGGTTTCATTACACCTGAAGATGGCGGGAAAGATCTTTTTGTTCATCATTCAGAGATTCAAAGTGGAGGCAGTTACGCAACACTCAATGATGGACAAGCAGTAGAATTTGAAGTTGGCCAAGGGCAAAAAGGACCCTGTGCAAATAAAGTTGTTCCTCTTTAAGTTGTAACATAACAATTCAAGCAGGAAGGACGCGCAAAAAAACGCGCGGCACTTCTAGATGCGTTAACTTTGAATCTCCGCTCCTGGCCGTAAGCAGAAACTCGATTAACCGCCTGATGGGGCGGTTTTTCTTTGTTTACCGAAGGTCGGGTCATGGCCGGAAGTAGCCGCTTAGATTGTTTCTTGAGCTTACAAATATTATTGGTGGGGTATTTTTATCCTCCGTTCCTACATTAGCTGATACTATGTGATAAATCATAAGGTATGGTCTAGCATGAGTTTAAATCTCAACACTAAAAACCTGGCTCTATTCTGCGACTTTGAGAATGTCGCACTGGGAGTGCGTGATGCCAAATACGCTGCGTTTGATATACAGAAAGTCCTTGAGCGTCTGTTGCTCAAGGGCAATATCGTAGTCAAGAAAGCCTATTGCGATTGGGATCGGTACAAGGAGTTTAAGAAGCCAATGCATGAGGCAGCCTTCGAACTGATCGAGATTCCGCACGTCCGACAATCAGGTAAAAACTCAGCCGACATCCGTATGGTTGTTGATGCTCTAGACCTCTGTTACACAAAGGAACATGTCGATACATTCGTCATTATTAGCGGTGACTCTGACTTCTCGCCGTTAGTAAGCAAACTGCGTGAAAACAATAAAGTTGTGATTGGCGTAGGTGTTAAGAATGCGACATCGGATTTGCTAATTGCGAACTGCGATGAATTTATTTTCTACGACGACCTCGTGCGAGGCACAAAGAAACAGCATCGTAAAACTCAGAAAAAGGCCAAGAAGACAACAGCATCAGGGAAATCACCAAAAGCGGCTGAGCAGTCAGACGAGGAAAAACAGCAGGAAGCCATCGATTTAGTCATGGAGATGGTCGAAGACCTATTCCAGGAGCGCGGTGAACAAGACAAGGTCTGGGGCTCTATGGTCAAGCAAGCCCTCAAACGCCGCAAACCGGGGTTTAACGAGGCATATCACGGCTTCAAAACCTTCGGCAAGCTGCTTGAGGAGGCGCAATCACGAAAGCTACTCGACCTCGAGCATGACGAGAAGTCTGGTGGCTATATCATCCGGAGTTTCAGTTCTGAAGACTGATTAGCTTGTGAACGAAAAGGGGGACGGAGTTTAAATAATAAAATAATAGACCATCCAGCTAAACAGAAGTAACCTGCTTTCATGCCCAGACACGAAAGACTTAATTATCCCGGCTGTATCTATCATGTAATTACCCGAGGAATAGAGCGACGGAAGATCTTTAGAGACAATCAAGACAGGGTGTAAGAAGCCGAAGACCTTGGCCAGGGCTTTATGGCTAAGCAGATAGTTGCCTTGTTTCTCCCGCCACAAGCGCTGGAAAGGTTTCAATATCTATTTTGACTCACAATCTTTTTGGTGAAAGAGAATCGCGCCGAGACGGCGCTCCTACAATGTGCTTTTGATTCTGGTATTGACCTTGTATCCCGTTCAGGCTTGCCGAGAAGCACAGGGTAAGCTGGGGTTTCGGGATGTGTTGTCTGAGGGCGAAAAACACGAATCAATTCAAGTAAAGAATAAAAAAGTATAGAAGGCGCACCAACCGAGCACCAGCACAAATAACCTTAAATACTCTCCAACAGCTCAATCATAGCCTTCGTGGCATTAGACAAAGTCATGTCGTTATGTGTCACATAACCTAGTTTTCGACGAAGATCGATGTTTTTAATGCCTATTTTGACGACTGTTTCATCAAGCATGGATTCCGGTATGATGGTCCAGCCGAGGCCGATGCTGGCCATCATTTTGTTGGTTTCGAGGAAGTTTGTCGACAGGCCGATACGTAGTTTGTAACCCGTTAACGCCAGTTTTTCCTCCAGTAATGCCCGTGTGTAGGTGTTGGCACCGGGCAGTATCGCCTCGTGTTTTGCAAGTTCTTCTACAGTGATGGAATCTTTCCGCGCCAGCTTATGCATTTTACCGACGACAAGGGCCAGCGGGTCATCCCAGATCTGGGTTGCAGAGAGTGATTTAGGTGTGTTGGCGGGTAATGTGATGATGGCCATCTCCAGCAGGCCACGCTCAACCCCCTGGACACCGTCTTCCGAGTCCACAAAATGCAGGGCCAGCTCGACTTCCGGGTATTGATTCGTGTACTGGCGTAATACTGGCGGTAGACGGTGCAGACCTATATGGTGTGACGTGCCCAGGCTCAGTTTACCACTTACTTGTAGTTTCATGTTGTCAGCAGTTTTACGTAAATTACTGAAAGAAGTAAGCATGTTCTCTGCTAATGGCAGCAATTTATCTCCTGTATCCGTCAGCCGAGCAGTTCTTCCTATGCGGTCGAATAATGGGCTGCCAAGTTGTAATTCCAGTGTGGCAATACGTTTGCTGATAGCCGGTTGGGTAAGATGCAGGCTGTTTGCCGCCGCGGTAAAGGAACCATGCTTATTTATGGCAACGAAGGCCTTGAGTTGTGATTCATCCATATTATTTCCTCAATGGTTTATGGCTGGACATGGCAACTTATTCATTCCAAAATGGAATGGATATTATAGAAATGATGAATTTATGTAATTTATAACCTGTGACATACTTTCTTGCAAGTTAAACGGTAGAAAGTAGGAGAGATTCAGATGGCTGGCAAAACCTTGTATGACAAGTTGTGGGATAGTCATGTGGTTCGCGAGGAAGATGACACGGCTTTAATATATATCGATCGTCATCTGCTTCATGAAGTGACATCCCCGCAGGCCTTTGAAGGTTTACGCATAGCGGGCCGCAGGGTTTGGCGTCCCGCTACAAACCTGGCGACTCCGGACCATAATGTCCCGACTACCGATCGGCAGAAAGGGATAGTTGACCCGGTGTCTCGCTTACAGGTGGAGACACTTGATCAAAATTGTGCGGATTTCTCTATAACCGAGTTTGCCATGAATGATCTGCGTCAGGGCATAGTCCATGTTATCGGGCCGGAGCAGGGGGCCACTTTGCCGGGTATGACGGTTGTCTGTGGTGATTCACACACTTCTACACACGGTGCCTTTGCTGCTTTGGCCATGGGCATTGGCACATCAGAGGTTGAGCACGTGCTGGCGACACAATGCCTGATCCAGAACAAGGCAAAAAATATGCGTGTGTCGGTAGAGGGTGAGTTACCCGCAGGTGTAACAGCGAAAGACATCGTATTGAGCATTATTGAGAAGACAGGGACGGCAGGTGGCACAGGGCATACCATTGAGTTTACCGGATCAGCTATTCGTGCATTGAGTATGGAAGGCCGTATGACCGTGTGCAATATGGCCATTGAAGCTGGCGCCCGAGCAGGTCTGGTCGCCGTTGATGACGCGACTATTGATTATGTGCGTGGGCGTCCTTATTCACCCGCTGAAGAATACAGGGAACAGACAGAGGCGTACTGGCAAGGGTTGCATTCAGATACGGACGCTGTATTTGATAAGGAGGTCATGCTCAATGCAGCCGACATCAGGCCAAAGGTTAGTTGGGGAACATCACCAGAGATGGTCGTGTCGATAGATGACAGGGTGCCTGATCCGCAACAGGAGGCAGATCCTGTGAAACGTGAAGGTATGATCAACGCCCTTGCCTATATGGGGCTGGAGCCAGGCGTGACAATTTCGGATATTTCACTGGATAAGATATTTATTGGTTCATGTACCAATTCCCGTATTGAGGATATTCGTGCCGCCGCTGATGTCATCCGAGGCCGTAATGTTGCCAGTACCATTAAGTTGGCAATGGTGGTGCCCGGCTCGGGTTTGGTTAAGGCACAGGCTGAACAAGAGGGGCTGGACAGGGTGTTTACTGAAGCTGGCTTTGAATGGCGAGATCCCGGTTGTTCCATGTGTCTGGCGATGAATGCAGATCGACTTGAAGCAGGTGAGCGGTGTGCCTCTACCTCAAACAGAAATTTTGAGGGTCGTCAGGGCCGTGGTGGCAGGACGCATCTTGTTTCACCGGCAATAGCCGCTGCAGCGGCTATTGCCGGGCATTTTATTGATCCGGCAAAACTGGAGAGCTGACATGCAAAAATTTACGGTGGTAGACGCCATTGTTGCACCCATGGATCGCCCGAACGTCGATACTGATGCAATCATCCCCAAGCAGTTTCTGAAATCAATCAAACGCAGTGGTTTCGGCCCTAATCTGTTCGATGAGTGGCGTTACCTGGATATTGGTGAGCCAGGGCAGGACAATAGCAAACGCCCCTTGAATGAGAACTTCGTGCTCAATCAGGCCCGTTATCAGGGTGCCCGGATATTATTGGCGCGGGAAAATTTTGGTTGTGGCTCATCGCGGGAGCATGCTCCCTGGGCGCTGGAGGACTATGGTTTCAGGGTGATTATTGCACCGAGTTTTGCAGATATATTTTATAATAACTGCTTTAAAAACGGTATCTTACCGATTGTTCTTAATGTAGAAATAGTTGATAGATTATTTAAGGCCGTTGAACAAAGGCCAGCATACAAACTTGTTGTCGATCTGCATGATCAGGTGATAGCGACACCCGATGGCGAAAATATCAGGTTTGATGTCGATAGTTTTCGCAGGCATTGCCTGTTGGAAGGCCTTGATGACATCGCTTTAACTTTGCAGCATGTGGAAGATGTTCGTGCCTATGAGCAACGTCGTCGCAAGATCACGCCATGGTTGTTTACGGATATAGACTAGTGCAGGGTATCTTTCTGCGCTGGTTATTTATGATGAGGTTTAGATTAAATGAGTAAAAAAATACTGATCCTGCCAGGTGATGGCATAGGGCCTGAAATTGTTGAGCAGGCAGTGCGAGTGCTGGCGTTGCTGCGTGACAGATCCGGGCTTGATATTACGATTTCTCAGGCGCCGGTTGGGGGTGCAGCCTGTGATGAGACAGGCCACCCTCTGCCTGAGGCCACGCTAGCGATGGCCCGGGAGGCAGATGCAATTCTACTGGGAGCGGTAGGTGGGCCTCAATATGAGTCTCTGGAGCGGGATTTACGCCCCGAAAGGGCATTGCTGGGATTGCGCTCGGAACTTGAGTTGTTTTCTAATCTGCGACCGGCATTGATGTACCCGGCATTAACCGGGGCATCCAGCTTGAAACCTGAAATTGTTTCAGGACTGGATATCATGATTGTTCGTGAACTGACGGGCGGTATCTATTTTGGTTCCCCACGGGGTATCCGCACGCTGGACAATGGACAACGGGAAGGGTTCAATACACTGGTCTATAATGAGGCCGAGATTGAACGTATTGCACACTCTGCCTTCGATATCGCTATGAAGCGTGATAAACGGCTTTGTTCCGTGGACAAGGCAAATGTGTTGGAAGTGTCTGAGCTCTGGCGTGAGGTGGTCAGCCGGGTAGGTAACGAATATCCTGACGTTGAGCTTTCGCATATGTACGTCGATAATGCCGCCATGCAGCTGGTTCGTGAGCCGAAGCAATTTGATGTCATGGTGACCGAGAACATGTTCGGTGACATATTGTCAGATGCAGCGGCGATGTTGACGGGGTCGATTGGTATGCTGCCATCCGCATCACTGGATGCACAGGGCAAAGGCCTGTACGAGCCGATACATGGTTCTGCGCCGGATATTGCCGGGCAGGGTATTGCAAACCCATTGGCGATGATTCTGTCTGTTGCTATGTTGCTACGCTATACACTGGGGGAATCCGAATTTGCTGATCAGATTGAAAGAGCGGTAGAAGCCGTGCTGAACGACGGTCTGCGTACCCCGGATATCAGTGCTAAAGGTGACTCAATTGGGACTGTTGTCATGGGTGATGCAGTGCTGGAAAAATTGATAGAATATGGAATAGATAAATGACAAAAGTCTTTGATATTGCAGTAGTGGGTGCCACCGGTGTGGTGGGTGAAACCATGTTGCGTGTGTTACACGAAAGGAATTTCCCGGTCGGTAAAGTGTATCCGCTGGCATCCAGCCGCTCAGTCGGTAAGCGGGTTGATTTCGGCGGTAAAATGCTGCCAGTTGAAGACCTCGACGGTTTTGATTTTTCAAAGGTGCAGATTGGTCTGTTTTCAGCCGGTGCCAATATTTCTGAAAAATATGCACCCAGGGCGGCTGAAGCCGGTTGTGTGGTTGTGGACAATACCTCGCACTACCGCTACGACGACGATATTCCTCTTGTGGTTCCAGAAGTAAACCCGCAGGCAATTGCGGACTATAAAGTGCGTGGCATTATAGCCAACCCCAATTGTTCAACCATTCAAATGCTTGTGGCACTAAAGCCAATTTATGATGAAGTCGGCATTAGCCGCATTAATGTTTGCACGTACCAGGCTGTTTCCGGTACGGGCAAAGCGGCTATCAGTGAGCTGGCGTCCCAGTCCGAGGCACTACTGGGAGGTAAAAGTATCGAAGTAAAGGTGTACCCAAAGCAGATTGCCTTCAATGTATTGCCCCATATTGATAGTTTTGAGGAGAATGGCTATACCCGCGAAGAGATGAAAATGGTTTGGGAGACCCGGAAAATATTTTCTGATGACAGTATTATGGTCAATCCTACGGCGGTACGGGTGCCTGTTTTTTATGGCCATTCTGAAGCGATACACATAGAAACACGTGAAAAGATCAGTGTGGTGCGGGCACGGGAGCTACTTAATAGCGCCGAAAGCGTTATTGTCGTTGATGAACACGTCGATGGGGGTTACCCGACGGCTGTTACTGAAGGTGTTGACACAGACCCGGTCTATGTCGGTCGAATCAGAGAGGATATTTCGCATCCTATGGGGCTGGATATGTGGGTGGTGGCCGATAATGTGCGAAAAGGAGCCGCTACAAATAGTGTCCAAATAGCTGAAATATTGGTAAAAAGTTATTTGTGAGCGATTGTTAGTTGCGAAACATAAAGAACTTTCGTAGTATTGGACTATAACTATAAGCGAAATAAGGAAAAATACGTTTCTTTAACTAGGCACAGCCACTAAAAAAAGAGAAGATCATGCAGAAGGTAAAAGGGATTAAATCAGCGTGTTTGGCAGCTTTTGCCATATTACCAGTACAGGCCTACGCACTTGGCGTTGGCAAGCTCACGATACATTCTGCACTCGATGAGCCATTGAGTGCGACGATTGAGCTGACTTCTGCGACGACAACGGAATTGCAAACTCTTAAGGTTACTCTCGGATCCGCCGGCGTCTTTAATATGGCAGGTATTGACCGAAGTGAGCAGCTTAAAGTCATTCGTTTTTCACTCGTGAAAGAGAACGGTAAGGATGTCATTAAATTAGACACCGTGCAGCCATTTCGTGATCCCTTCTTGCATTTTATCGTTAGAGCCAACTGGGCAAATGGTTCCATGTTGCGTGAATATACCGCACTGCTTGATCCACCGTCTTATCTCACGGGGACACCCGCCCGTATTCAGGCCCCTACCGTAGCCAAGCCGGTTGCGGTGAAACCGGCAACAACAATTCCTGCAACGAAAAAAACTACGCTTGCCAGCCCGGTCGGTGATACACCTATTTCACCCGCAGATGCTGACGATTCGAAGCTCGGTCCGACCGGTATAAATGTCAGTGTGGGGGGTAACTATTCTGATTTACGTCCCGGAAGTACTTATGGCCCGGTAAGAAAAGGTGATGCCCTGTGGAATATAGCCGAAGAAGTTAGGGCAGGTACAGGCTTGGGGATTGCTCAGGTGATTATGGCAATTTACAAACAAAACCCGAATGCATTCATGCGTAACAACATTAATTTGATTCGTGTCGGGAAGACATTGGGGATTCCATCTGATGAAGAAATATCTTCCGTAAGCCCTCACCTTGCACAGGATGAACTGCGTGTACAAATGGAAGAATGGCAGGACTACAAAAATAATCTTTCAACTGGACGCAGAATAGCTGCCAGTACAGAAACGGGAATAATTAGTCCTGCAAGTGCTGGAAAAGCTGAAAAAGAAACTTCTTCTACTGCCAGGAAGGCAGGCAAAGGACCCTTGACGTCCGCTAAAAAGAATACGAGTACCGGGAAAGGTGATGTCCTGGAAATTGTGCGTGCCAAAGTGGAGGGTGCCAAGCCTTCCGGTACAGGTACCCGCACTAATGACAGGGAAAAATATGAGTCGGCAATTAAAACGTATAAAGAAAATGTTGGCCAGCTGGAGGAGACGCTTGCATCGTCCGAGCTGGAAAAGAAGGAGCTCGCAGAAAGAGTTTCATTACTGGAGGAGCAAATTGATAAAGCAAATAAGCTCATTGATATGCAGAATTCTGATCTTGCCAGATTACAGAGCCAGGCACAGGAACAGGCACAGGCAGTACAAGCATCCCCCATTTCACCTGTAGAACCTGTCGCTGAAAGTGGCCTTTTATCGGCGCCGGATATCACACCCGTTGCACCTGAAATAAAGAAACCAGAAGTTGCTAAAAAACCACCGGTAGTTGTCGTTAAAAAGAAAGAAGCCAAAGGTCGAACTCAACCGAAGCCAGTCGAAGAGAAAGGGATGTTTGATAAGGCTAAAGAAATCATATTCAGCAGCTGGATTACTATGCTGGGTACGGGTCTTGCGCTATTGTTGATTCTGGTCGGTATCTTTGTTGTACTGAGGCGCAGGCGTTCTATCGCTGAATTTGAAGACAGTATTATTTCGGGTACAGCTGTTTTGGACATCTCAACTGCAGAATCGTCAGAACCTTCTGACTCAGGGTCCGAAACCTCTTTCCTGAGTGATTTTGTGCCGGGTATGGGTAATATGCAGGCGGATGAGGTAGACCCGCTGGCAGAAGCAGAAGTCTATATGGCATACGGTCGTGATGAGCAGGCAGAAGAAGTTCTTAAAGAAGCCGCAGAAAAAAATCCTGACCGTCACGAACTTAAGTTGAAATTGCTTGAGATTTATCAGGGTAGAAAGGATATTTCCTCATTTGAAACCCTGGCTGAAGAACTCTATCCGGCAGACGGCAACATCCCGATGGATATATGGGCAAAAGTGGCTGAAATGGGGAAAATTGTGAGTCCTGACAATCCATTATTTCAGGGTGAGCTGAAACTTCAGGAAGAAACATTATTTGGTGATAAAGACAGAAAAGAGGATATGCAGTTAAGTGATCTTCTGGATACTGAGACGGTAGATACGGAAGAAGCTGATTTGATGGATGCTCTAAACAAGATAGATGGTGTATCAGAGGATATTACTGAAGACTCGCTATCAGATACGGATGATGAGGAAATAAGGGAGGGTTTTGAGGTACCTGAGGATACAGAAGTGCCTGATCAGGGAGATGTGGCTGAAGAGGGTATGGAAAGTTCTGAGGCAAGGGCAGATGACTTTCCGGTCCCGGACGAAGAGGTGCTGGATCTTGATCTTGGAGATTTTACGCCGGATGTAGAACACGAAACGGACTCATTTGATCTGGACAGTCTTGAATTAAACCTGGCAGAACTCGAGGGCAACACAGAAGAACCCGATGAGCCTGGCGGAGAAAAGAATATTGATTTCAATCTCGATGGCATAGATCTGGATCTGGATCTGGGTGAGACATCAGAGACGGAAGCAGAAGCAACCGATTCAGAAGAGTCTTCAATAGATACGTCAGGCCTGGAGGTTATTGAGGAGTTAGATTTAAATCTTGATCTGGAATCTGAAGACAATTCCGCCAGTGAAGACAGTGCTGCTTCAGAAGTACCCATACAGGATGAAACACTCGAATTCGCAGATCTTGGTGATCTTACGCTGGATGACCAGGAAGAGGGGTCAAGTGTAGATGAAGCCGGCACAAGTCCTGATGAAGAATCAGCTGAGATGCCAGCAGGTGCAAATGAAACCTGGGATGAAGCTGGAACCAAGCTTGATCTTGCCAGGGCATATGTAGAAATGGATGATAAAAAAAGTGCTAAAAGTATACTTGAAGAAGTCGTTAAGGAAGGCACAGATAGTCAGAAAAATGAAGCCAGAGACCTGATGAATCAGATTGATGCGGAGTAACACTAACCCGAAAATTGTTTAACGGGTATTTCGCTTGTCTGTGCCGGTCTTTGCAAATTCAGCTTCACGAATTTTATCACTGGCGTTGCTGACACTTATTGTTAACACTCAGGATTGGGCAGGGCTGCTATTTTTTCTGATCCCTTTGGGTATCCTGTATTTTCGGTTTCCTCACCATGGCTGGCACATTTTTTTGCTGGCCAGGAAATTACGCTGGTTCTTTTTATCCATTGTGATTCTGTATTTCTGGTTTTACCCGGGGAGGGATATTCTGCCATTAATGGGCAGGTTTTCACCTTCGCTAGAAGGGGTTAATCAGGCTGCACTACGAATCTCATCACTACTTGTCGTCATTTCATACAGTTGTTTTCTATTACTGTTAACCCCACGAGATAGTTTAGTTTCTGGAATACGATTTCTTTTGTTTCCACTTAAATTCATTGGTATCGATGGCGAGCATTTTGCACTGCGTCTGGGAATGGTGTTGTCCATAGTGCCACAAATGTCAGTGCGGCCAGGTGAAAAGAAAAAAATTAAGAATATCTCAGCATTGATTGATAGAGCCGCGGATATGATGAAATCAGCGTCAGAGCAGGCAAATGATTTTGAATTGAATGATGCCGTCAATATTGAGAAACGCTCACCCCCGGGAATTCTAGATATCCTTATTCCTTTGTTTCTCTTTATCTGGTTACTCTATTCATAGGGGGGCCTCCTATGAATTCTGGATATGTCCGACTGTGATATAGAAAGGCCTGGCATCGAGGCAAATTAATAATGAGAATTGCACTGGGTATTGAATACGATGGCTCATCCTACTGCGGCTGGCAATATCAGCAAGGTGTAGAAACAGTGCAGAATGCTGTCGAAGTGGCTTTGTCAAAAATTGCCAACAGTCCGATTCGTGTCATTACGGCGGGAAGAACTGATACGGGTGTACATGCTACCGGGCAAGTAGTCCATTTTGAAACGGATGTTATACGAAGCGATTTTTCATGGGTGAGAGGCACGTCACGTTACCTGGCTGATAATGTGACAATATTATGGGCAAAGCATGTCAGGGATGATTTTCATGCACGTTTTTCAGCAATTGAGCGTCGTTATCGATATATCATACTTAATCGCCACGAGCGTCCAGCAATCCTTCATAGCAAGGTGAGCTGGGAATATAGACCACTCGACGTAGGACGGATGAAAGAGGCTGCAAGACATTTATTAGGCTGCCATAATTTTAACGCCTATCGCGCACTTGCTTGCCAGGCTAAATCTCCGATTCGTGATTTGCGTGAATTATCTATTGAACGTGCAGGTCAGTTTGTCGTTATTAATGCAAGAGCCGATGGATTCCTTCATCATATGATTAGAAATATTGCAGGGGTATTGTGTAGTATAGGGGCCGGTGAAAAAGATCCTGACTGGTCAGCAGAAGTGCTCGCATCAGAAGATAGAACCTACGGTGGCGTGACGGCATCACCCGATGGTCTGTATTTGAACGCAATTATATATCCTGAGGAATTCCACATACCCTCTGTAAAAAATACGATGGGACTGTTTGGTTTATGACTAAAACACGCATAAAAGTATGTGGGATATGCAGCGTTGCCGATGCAAATAAAGCCTGTAATGCCGGTGTGGATGCTATTGGGATGCTGTTCTACGCCAAAAGTCCACGTATTGTGACACCAGACTCCGCCATGGAAATTGTTTCCAGTTTGCCCCCTTTTATCAGCACAGTGGGTTTATTTGTGAACAGCAGTGAGCAGGAAGTCAATCAGGTGCTGTCCCGTGTACAGCTGGATTTGCTACAGTTTCATGGTGAAGAAGATGAGGCCTTTTGTAGCCGCTTTGACCGTCCCTATATCAAAGTGGTCAGGGTGAAGAGGGAGACGGACCTGGCCAGTTTATGCCAGCAGTACGCATCAGCCAGGGGGATATTGCTGGACAGCTACAAAAAAGGCACAAGCGGTGGAACGGGGGAAGTTTTTGACTGGGGGTTGATCCCTGATAACTTACCATTACCCGTCATTCTGGCAGGGGGCCTGAATCCGAAAAATGTTGCAATAGCGATATCCAGGGTGCAACCCTGGGCCGTTGATGTCAGTAGTGGCGTGGAAGAGTCTCCTGGTAAAAAAGATGCCTACAAAATCGAACAGTTCGTGCGTGCGGTTAAGTGTGCTGAAAAATAAAATATTCACCACAGAGTCACTGCGATAAGCAGGTTTTGACTTTTTGTATTTAATTCTGCGGCCGTGTATTTTAAAAGCCATGTGGATGCAATAAACTCAAAAGATCGGTAAAATCAGCCGTTCGCATAGTCCCGTGTATCTGCTCACCCTGGTTTGTTGTCTGGATACACTACTCAGTTCGTAACAAACGACAGGTTTTTACATGACAGCCTATTCCATGCCGGATAAAAATGGTCACTTTGGCCGCTATGGGGGTATTTTTGTCGCCGAAACATTGATGCGTCCGCTACAGGAATTAACACAGGCCTATGAGAAATATATGCAGGATCCTGATTTTCTGCAGGAGCTTGATAAGGATCTGAAACATTATGTCGGCCGGCCCTCTCCGCTCTATTATGCCGCAGGTTTGAGTAGAGAATACGGTGCTCAGATCTATCTAAAAAGAGAAGATCTGAACCATACGGGCGCACATAAAATAAATAATACTATCGGCCAGGCGCTGTTGGCACAAAAGCTGGGCAAGACCCGCATCATTGCTGAAACGGGCGCGGGGCAGCACGGGGTAGCAACGGCTACAGTCGCGGCGCGTCTGGGACTTGAGTGTGTGGTCTATATGGGGGCTGATGATATCGAGCGCCAGGCTCCCAATGTTTACCGGATGAAGTTGCTCGGTGCATCTGTTGTTACGGTGGAATCCGGGTCTCGTACATTAAAAGATGCACTCAACGAGGCCATGCGCGACTGGGTGACTAATGTCGAGGATACTTTCTATATCATTGGTACTGTTGCAGGTCCGCATCCCTATCCAGTCATGGTACGTGATTTTCAGTCCATCATCGGCAGGGAGGCGCGTCAGCAGATACTGGAACAGGCCGGTCGTTTACCGGACGCACTCGTTGCCTGTGTTGGCGGTGGATCCAATGCGATCGGACTGTTCTATCCCTTTATCGATGATGAAGCCGTCGCTATGGTTGGCGTCGAAGCTGCTGGCGATGGTTTAGAGACGGGGCACCATGCTGCACCTTTATGCAAAGGCAGGGTCGGTGTTCTGCACGGCAATAGAACCTATTTAATGGGAGATGTTAACGGACAGATTATCGAGACTCATTCTATCAGTGCTGGTCTCGATTATCCGGGTGTTGGTCCCGAACACGCCTGGTTAAAAGAGATAGGGCGAGTCAACTACGTTGCCGCATCCGATGACGACGCGATGGCTGGATTTCATGACATCACAGGCCTGGAAGGAATTATTCCTGCATTGGAGTCCAGTCATGCCATTGCCTATGCACGAAAACTGGCGCCGGAACTGGGGAAAGACGGGATTATGATAATCAATTTATCCGGACGTGGCGACAAGGATATCCAGACCATAGCGAAGATTGATGGAGTGGAAATCTGATGTCGCGGATAGAAAGGTGTTTTGAAGCACTCAGAGAAAAAGGTAGAAAAGGTCTGATTCCCTTTGTTACCGCTGGTGATCCGGTTTCAGATATTACGCTTCCCTTAATGCATGCGATGGTCGATGCAGGTGCTGATCTGATTGAACTGGGCATTCCGTTCTCGGATCCGATGGCCGATGGTCCGGTCATTCAGAAGGCAAATCAACGTGCATTGGCGCATAATACGAGTTTGCATGATGTGCTGGATACGGTGAAACAATTTCGTCAGGTAGACGAAACGACGCCTATCATCTTTATGGGGTACCTGAATCCTGTTGAAGCCATGGGTTATGGGGAGTTTGCAGATGCTGCAAAGCTTTCAGGACTCGATGGTCTGCTGCTTGTTGATCTACCACCCGAAGAAGCCTGTGAATTCAATGAGTTACTTTACCAGAGAGACATAGATCCCGTTTATTTACTGGCACCCACATCAACGCCCCAGCGTATGGAAATTGTCTCACTGGAGGCGCGTGGTTTCGTCTACTATGTGTCTATACGCGGTGTCACTGGGTCGGCAGCACTGGATTATGGTGAGATAGACAAGGATCAAAGAAATACGGCAACATACAAACTTGCCAGTTGCTGTAGGATTTGGCATAAACAGCCCTGAACGCGCCGTCAAGATTGCTGAATTTGCGGATGCCGTCGTAATCGGCAGTGCTGTTGTCAGGATGATGGAAGACTTTGATGGCGATAGACAATCCGTGATCAAGGCAGTCAGTGATTTTCTGCGTACTGTTCGCGATGCACTTGACGCACAGACAAGCTGAATAGTGGCTAAAAAACGTTCAGATTGGTAAATAATCAGGATAATCAGGATAAGATAGATGAGCTGGTTTGAAATGCTGTTGCCGCCCAAGATTAAAACCAGCGGCAGCTTTGGCAAAAAAGATATTCCAGAAGGTTTGTGGAAAAAATGCCCTGCCTGCAGCGCCGTCCTTTATCGGGCGGAACTGGAACGAAATCTTGATGTCTGCCCAAAATGCGGTCACCACTTACGGATAGGTGCTAGACGTCGTCTGGATATTCTTCTCGATGAATCCCCCCGGGAGGAAATTGCCAGCTCACTTAAAGCCACTGACCCGCTAAAATTCAGGGATCTGAAAAAATATCGGGATCGCCTTTCTGAAGCACAGAAAAGAACCAATGAACTCGATGCGTTGGTCGTTATAAAGGGCGAGCTTAAAGGTGATCCCATTGTTGCTGCAGCCTTTGAATTCGAGTTTATGGGTGGGTCCATGGGTACGGTTGTCGGTGAAAAGTTTCTCCGCGCAGCAGACCTTTGCATGGAACAGGATATTCCACTGATCTGCATCTCTGCCAGTGGCGGTGCGCGTATGCAGGAGGCCCTGTTTTCGTTGATGCAGATGGCTAAGACTAGCGCAGTGCTGCGAAGAATGTCTCATCGGGGTATCCCTTTTATTTCGGTATTGACTGATCCTACCATGGGCGGTGTTTCGGCTAGCCTGGCTATGCTCGGCGACGTGATTATCGCTGAGCCCATGGCCTTGATCGGTTTTGCCGGCCCTCGCGTCATTGAGCAGACTGTACGTGAAACCTTGCCGGAGGGATTTCAGCGCTCTGAATTTCTAGTCGAAACAGGGGCTATAGACCTGATTGCGGATCGCCGGGATTTACGCGAAGCAATCGCCTCGATTCTGGGTATCCTGAGCGGGAAGAAGGCTGCCGTATCCTGACGGCAGGTTTTTCGTTACACGTTACGGATACTGATGACAGAAACACCCGGAGACCTTGCCGGCTGGCTCGATTTTATCTCAGTGCAGCACATTAGCGAGATTGAGTTGGGGCTCGATCGGCTAAGACAGGTCGCAATTCTGCTTGGACTCAGGCCTTTTAACTGTCCACTTATAACAGTCGCTGGAACCAACGGTAAAGGCTCCAGTATTACTGCACTGGAAAGTTTCTACACCCATGCCGGCTACCACACGGCCTGTTATACCTCCCCCCACCTTATTGTTTTCAATGAGCGAATTCGCATAGACGGTATTTTTGTTGCCGATAAGGAGTTGTGTGCAGCTTTTGCAGACGTTAATTCTGCTCGTGCTAATATTCCCCTGACATATTTTGAGTTTGCCACCCTGGCCGCATTTGTGATTTTTCTCCAGCATGAGCTGGATGTCATACTGCTTGAAGTCGGTCTCGGTGGACGGCTTGATGCAACAAATCTATTTCCTGCAGATGTTGCACTGATTACCAGTATTGGCATCGATCATACGGCCTGGCTGGGGAATAATCGAGAAGCAATCGGAGCAGAGAAAGCAGGGATAATTCACGAAGGTAAAATTGTTGTGATTTCTGACCCGGAGCCACCGCAGTCTTTGTTGCGCATTGCTCATGAAAAGGGAAGCAAAATTTTTTCACTTCATCAGGATTATCGATACGAAATTAAGGCGACTGACTGGTGCTGGCAGCAAGGGGAGAAGGCTGTCCTGTCAGCCCTTCCATTACCGGGTTTATTTGGCATGGCACAATTCAATAATCTTGCAGGAGTATTGATGTGTCTCGCCGCTCTGCAAAAACAACTGCCGGTGTATGATGAAACTATACGGAATGTCTTACCCACAATTAAGGTAAAGGGTCGATTTCAAGTGGTTGTTGCAAAACCACTGCTAATACTTGATGTCGCGCATAATCCCGATTCGATGGAATTGTTGACTGAGAACCTCAAAGGACAGCCGGTTTCAGGCAAAACACATGCTGTGGTGGCGATGCTGAAAGATAAAGATATTTATGAATCACTGTCCAGGATATATCCATCTATTGATTACTGGTATGTCGCGGGACTAACTGTTTCCAGAGGTGAATCTGCAGAATATCTGAAAGCAGTGTTAAAGAAACTGGGGGCAAATACTCCAATCAGCTCATTTGAAACTGTTGAACAGGCCTGGAAGCAAGCCTGTTGGCTAGCTGAAGAGAAAGATCGGGTGGTAGTTTTTGGCTCTTTTCATACGGTAGGTGGTATAATTGGCGGCTTGTCATCGAGTTGCTAACTGCTGTTTTTTCCTATTTGTACAGCAGGCCCTAATACATCGTAGATACCAGGCATTATATGTCCGTTGCCGCGAAAAACAATTTCCAGAATTATGACCCTCGCCATCGCCTGACAGGGGCGGTTGTGTTGATATTGCTTGCCATCGTCCTGCTGCCGATGTTGCTGAGCAAGAAGCCAGACACGGAGGTGCCTGCAGAAGACCACGTAGTCATGGAGATAACAAATCAGGGAAAGAAGGTCTTCGTTTCCCGTATTTCGTCGATTACACCAACAGATTCTGCCGTGGTACAACATAAGGCCAGGGGTGCTGAGGCAAAAGGCTCTGGCACAAAAAATAATAGCAAAAAGTCTTCAGCACGGCTTAAGCCTACGGCCAAGCCAGTTGTCAGCCCTGTTGTGCCGCCTAAAAGAACAGTAAAGGCCCCTGCAAAAAAATCAGCAGCGACACAGTCTGAACCCCGGCGCTCAACAACAAAAAAATCTTCTAAAAACGTGCCTGTCGGTGGCTGGATACTTCAGGTTGGGGTATTTTCACAATCTGCAAATGCAAATAAAAAGGTTTCTACACTGAAAAAGAAAGGATTTGCTGCAAAGTCAGTTAAAGTGAAAACCAGTAGGGGAACAGTGACAAAGGTCTGGATAGGGCCATTTAAGAACCGTGAATCTGCTGAGAAAATGCAGGACAGACTACAGCATAAAATACGGCAGCGTGGAATCATTGTTAAAAATAAATCCTAACAGACAATAACGAATGTGTTAAATATTCTTGACATTATTATCATTGCTATAATCATTACATCTGGCCTTATCGGTGTATTCCGTGGCCTTGTGCGCGAAATAATGTCTCTGGTCGGTTGGATAGTATCTGCATGGCTTGCATGGCGATTTGCCAATGTATTCGCTTCTGTATTTGACTCGGTCATTCAGTCTGCTGACGTACGCAAAGCGGCTGCTTTTATCCTAATATTCCTCCTGTCTCTGCTTTTGTTTGCCCTGATTTCATTTTTTATAAGTAAAGTCATGAACCAATCCCCTTTGAAAGGCATGGACAGGACACTGGGTATGATCTTTGGTTTGCTACGCGGTGTTATCATTGTTGCTATTTTGGTAATACTGATCCAATCCACGCAGTTTGCCAAAGAGAGTTGGTGGCTTGGCTCTACATTGAAGGAGTATTTTCTATTGCTTGCCGCCTATGGCATGTCAACAATGCCGTCTGAAGTTTCGCGATTTTTTGGACAGAAGGTATGATATACCCTGTTCAGCAGCCTTGTTCTTCGTTCATGTTTCAGCCTAGCCGAGAGTGATGTGAGATGTGTGGGATAATCGGGATTTTTGCCCAGGAGAGTGTTAATCAGTCCCTCTATGACGGGTTAACTGTATTACAACACCGTGGTCAGGATGCCGCAGGTATTGTGACCAGTGATGGCGATCGTTTGTGTATGCGCAAGGATAATGGGCTGGTTCGTGATGTTTTTCATACTCGACATATGTTGGGTCTGGAAGGAAACATGGGAATCGGGCATGTCAGATATCCTACTGCTGGATGTGATTCACGTTCAGAAGCACAACCCTTTTATGTCAATTCTCCATTCGGTGTGGCGCTAGGCCATAACGGGAACCTGACCAATGCCATGGAGTTGCAGAAGGAACTGTTTCGGGATGATCTGCGCCACCTCAATACTAATTCTGACTCTGAAGTACTGCTGAATATTTTTGCGCATGAACTGTATCAATCTTCCAGTCTTCAGTTCGGGCCGCAAGATATTTTTAAGGCAGTTTCTGCCGTACACAAACGTGTCAGGGGCGCCTATGCTGTGGTGGCTTTGATTGTGGGGCAGGGTATACTTGCCTTTCGCGACCCACACGGAATTCGCCCACTGATCTACGGCAGCCGTAACACGCCGAAAGGACCAGAACATATAGTCGCTTCAGAAAGTGTAGCACTGGACGTGCTAGCGTATGATGTCGTAAGTGATGTCGCACCGGGGGAAGCTATTTTTATTGATATGCGGGGGACTATCCATACACAACAGTGTGCCGAGAAAACTCAGACATCCCCCTGTATCTTTGAATTCGTCTATATGGCGCGCCCTGATTCACTAATCGATGGAATCTCAGTCCACAAAACCCGTTTGCGTACGGGTGTCTATCTGGGGAAAAAAATCAAACGTGAATGGATAGATACAAAGATTGATGTGGTAATTCCAATTCCAGATACCAGCCGGACATCAGCCATCCAGTTGGCCAAACAATTAAAGGTGACTTATCGCGAGGGGTTTATCAAAAACCGTTATATAGGCAGGACTTTTATCATGCCAGGCCAGGAAGAGCGCAAACGTTCTGTTAAAAGAAAACTTAACCCGATTAATCTTGAATTTAAGGGCAAGAATGTCCTGCTGGTTGATGACTCGATTGTACGAGGCACCACTTCCAGTCAGATTATAAAAATGGCAAGAGATGCCGGTGCTAAACGTGTTTATTTTGCTTCCGCTGCGCCGCCTGTCAGGTACCCGAATGTTTACGGCATAGATATGCCATCACCTTCAGAACTGGTTGCACATAATCGTGATTCACAGGAAATCTGTAATAAGATTGGCGCAGACAAACTTATCTACCTTGACCTGAATGATCTGATCAAGGCCGCGCATAAAGGCAACAAAGAAATTACGCAGTTTGATACATCGTGTTTCAGTGGTGAGTATATCACCGGTGATATCGATAATAATTATCTTGAGATGATTAACCAGCTACGTAATGATAAGGCCCGTAAAAAGGAAAATAATGCCAGACAAACGGAACTGAGTTTTACCGACTGAGGGACAACTCTGTTAATCTATGAATATTCACCTTACATCCCAAATCGTCCTGATCTACCCAGAATTAGTAAAGGGGCCCTGATGTCTGTTAATGATGATGACAATTCTGATTATAAGATAGCGACCCGTGCGGTTCGTACAGGCCAGGTTCGTTCTCAGGAAGGAGAACATTCTGATCCTATATTCCTGACATCAAGCTACGTGTTCAAAAATGCCGCTGAGGCCGCGGCAACGTTCTCAGGTGAAGCGAAAGGTAATATATATTCCCGCTTCACCAATCCAACAGTACGTACCTTTGAAGAAAGGCTGGCTGCGATGGAAGGGGGGGAGTGCTGCGTTGCAACAGCAACGGGTATGAGTGCTATCGTTGCTGTTTGTATGGGTCTTCTGAATGCCGGTGATCATGTGGTTGCTGGTCGCGACCTGTTTGGTTCAACTGTTATCCTGTTCAACAATATTCTGGCGCGGTTTGATCTCAGTTTCACTTATGTGGATTCGACAGATCTCTCTCAATGGGAAGATGCGATCCAGGTCAAAACTAAAATGCTATTTTTGGAAACCCCGTCCAATCCACTTTGTAATGTATCTGATATCAGTGCAGTAGCGAAAATAGCCCATGATAATAAGGCCTTATTGGTGGTCGATAACACATTCTGTACGCCGGTACTTCAGCAGCCACTAAAACTGGGTGCTGATGTGGTTGTCCATTCTTCAACAAAATATATTGATGGCCAGGGCAGAACCATGGGTGGGGCTGTAGTTGGTAATAAAGAGCAGGTGGGTGAAAGCGTCTATAGTTTTCTTCGCAGTGCCGGCCCGTCACTTAGTCCATTCAATGCCTGGGTACAATTGAAGGGTCTGGAAACACTGTCGATTAGAATGCAGGCACATAGCCAGTACGCCCTAAAGGTGGCAAGCTGGCTGGAGGCACAGCCATCGGTTGAGCGCGTCTTTTACCCCGATCTTTCATCGCATCCTCAGCATGCCCTTGCACAGCGTCAACAAAGTGCGGCGGCAGGTGTCCTTGCCTTTCAGGTTAAAGGTGGGCGCAATGAGGCCTGGACAGTAATTGATAGTACGAAGTTATTTTCAATTACTGCCAATCTGGGTGATACGAAATCAACCATCACCCACCCTGCAACAACGACACACGGGCGTCTGACTGTCGATCAAAGGCAGGAGATGGGGGTGTTTGAGAATCTGCTGAGACTCTCTATTGGTCTGGAAGATGTTGATGATCTGAAAAAAGATCTTAAACGTGGACTTGACCGAATCAACTAGTCAGGATTAAAGAGAAGGTTACAGGACAAACTCAGGCCTTCTCCCTCCTTGCCCTGGCAGATTTTCACCCCATTATATGGAAATGTGACAATCATCAAATGACTTTTGAAAAACGGATTTTTTGATTGTCATTCAGGTGGGCATCGAAGGTCATGCAGATGTTTCTAATCAGTAATCTGCCCGGGGGTAGAACAGTGATGGTTTTATCATCTATCTGTAATAACCCATCATCCTGCATGGTTTTGAGTAGTGATAATTCCTTTTTAAAATAGCGTGCAAAATCTAGAGTGTATTTTGTCATAAAATGATCCATATCCAGCCTGAAGTTACAGATAAGCTGGCTTATCAGATCCCGGCGTAATAAATCATCATCTGTCAGCACAAACCCTCGCAATAGCGGTAGTTTTCCTTCATCAATCATCTGATAGTAGGATTCTTCATCTCGGACATTCTGGCTGTAGATATTATTGACCTGTGAGATGGCTGTGATACCCATTGCTACCATGTCGCAATCGGCGTGAGTGGAGTAGCCCTGGAAGTTTCTGTATAACTGTCCCTTGTTCTGGGCAATGACCAGCTCATCATCCGGTTTAGCAAAGTGATCCATGCCGACGTAGACGTAACCCTTATCGGTCAGGTACTGAATAACAGCCTGTAGTATCTCCAGCTTTTCAGCTGCGGAGGGTAAATCTTCCTCATTGATGCGCCGTTGAGGCATAAACAGGGTAGGTAGATGGGCATAATTGAACACGGAGAGTCTGTCAGGATCAACCTGCATGATTTTATCCAGTGTGGTAAGAAAGCTGGCTACGCTTTGAAATGGCAGACCATAAATAAGGTCTACACTGACAGATTTAAATTTGGCTTCACGGGCGGCATTAATCGCTGTGAAGGTAATTTCTTCGCTTTGTATACGGTTGACAGCCTTTTGTACTTTGGCATCAAAATCCTGGACGCCGAGGCTGAGACGATTAAAGCCGATATCACGCAGGAAATGTACCCCGTCAGCAGTGACTTCTCTGGGATCTATCTCTATTGAGTACTCACCCTTATCATTATTCATCAGAGAAAAATACTGGCCAGTTTTTTCCATCAAGGTACGCATCTGGTCGTGATTTAGAAAGGTAGGCGTACCGCCGCCCCAGTGCAATTGATCTACAGGGCGGGAATTTTCGTACAGCGCTCCCTGCATTTTTATTTCACGGAATAAATGATCCAGATAGGGCGTGGCTCGGTCTCGGCGTTTGGTCACAATCTTATTACAGGCACAGTAAAAACAGACGGTGTTGCAAAACGGAATATGGAAATAGAGGGAGAGCGGTTTTGGCTTTACCTCTTTATTGCTTCGGGCCGCTGCAGCACAGTAATCCTCGGGCGAGAAATGCGCATTAAAAAGATTGGCTGTGGGATAGGAGGTGTAACGAGGCCCTGCCTTATCGTAGCGCTTGATCAACTCTGGTTTGAATTCGATTTTCTGTTGCATTTTTTAAGGGTTCTGCCCCGGAATGTCATTTTCTGGTTGATGATAAAACAAAGAAGAGAGATTATATCACTCGGAAATATTTAGTAAAAACAGATAAACTTGTCACCCCGCCAACCATTGAGGAAAGTATAAAATGCCGTTCATGTTTGTAAGAGGAGTACTGTTTACCATTTTAGCCCTGTCGTTGACAAAGGCTCTTGCTGTTGAGACTGAAGTGACTGTCCTGATGTTCAATGAACAGGATTCACAAAATGAGCCGTCCTATATTACGCGGATATTGCTTACAAAGGACTTCTTACGCATGGATGATGGGGAAAACCATGGAGATTTCGCATTATTTGATAGAAAGACAGGGTCTATCTATAGCGTTAATAATGAGGAGCAGCGTACCCTGGTTATCCCTCTGCAGCCCGTATCGGTGACCCCACCAAGCCCCTTAAGGCATGATATCGAAAAACTTGATGCGGGAGGAGCCCCCGATGTGGATGGCAAGAAGGTATCGAGATACTACATGTTTACAAACGGTACTCGCTGTATGGAAGTTTCTGCTGCGCCCGGTTTTCATGATGATGTAACCCAGGCACTTGCTGCCTTTGCAAGAACACTGGCTGGTCAGCACGCAAAAACGGTAGTGGCCATGCCGGATCTTAAAAATTCCGATTGTGATCTGGCTAATAATGTTTTCGAGCCTGACCGCTACCTGAGCAAAGGTTTTCCCGTCAAGCAGAAGGATTATGCGGGACGAACCCGTTCTCTGATCAGTGTCAAAGAAAAAGTTGTCATTGATTCAAGTGTGTTTGAGTTGCCAGAAGGCTATGAAAGATTCATGCCAGGTGTTTTTTCAAAGTAGCCGCACTTGCTTTAGAGATATTGACCGTCGCAAGCACCCTCTCATCGGGATAGCTTAACAGGCTGAATTTGGTTTGATCATGAACAAGGTAATTACCTTGTTGATACCAGTCACCGAGAACAATTCGATGTGCTGTCTTACCGGCTAGTTGAAATTTATGAATAGCCGCACGATGAGTGTGCCCATGGATCAGTAGTCTGACATTATGTTCCAGCAATGCATCTTCTACTGCAGTCTGGTTAACATCCATTATTGACTCGATTTTTTCTGCATTGCCTTTTTGACTATTCATACGCAACTGGCGGGCAAATTCCTCTCGTTCATGAATGGTTTTGGCCAGTGTGTTACGTTGCCATTCACTGCTACGGGACACTGCGCGGAACTGTTGATGTACCACATCATCCGTACATAAGCTGTCGCCATGCATTAAAAGGACATTCTGATCATTCAGCCTGAATACCGTTGGGTCGGGTAATAGCTGGCAGCAAATAGATAAGGCGAAATCTTTGCCAACCAGGAAATCGCGGTTGCCGTGCATGAAAAAAACCTTTGTATTATGGCTGGCGAGTATTGCCAGGCTTCCCGCAATGGCCTGGTAACCAGAGTATTCGCAGGCGTCATCTCCCAGCCAATACTCAAAAAGGTCACCGAGGATAATAAGCTGATCTGCATAAAGCGCTTTTTTGCGGATAAAATCATCAAATAGCTGAATACCCTCGGGGCGGCCTGGATCAAGATGAAGGTCTGATATAAATAAGCTGGTGGTCATGTGTTGGTCATACGAAAAAGCATGTCTCAGTCATCCGTTTCTTCGACTTTGAGAATGAGTATATCCTCTACAGGTACATCACCATGGCCGCCGGAGTTGCTGGTAGCGATAGCTGCAATCTTATCGACCACATCCATGCCGTCTGTAACTTTGGCAAATACACAATAACCCCAACCCTGCGAGTTCTTCCCGCTGTGATTAAGAAAGGCATTGTCTTTCAGGTTGATGAAAAACTGGGCAGAGGCAGAATGGGGGTCGTTGGTACGGGCCATAGCGATGGTACCACGGTCGTTTCCCAAGCCATTATCGGCTTCATTTTCAATCGTGTCGAGGGTCTGCTTCGGCACCATGCCGGGGCTAAAGCCACCACCCTGAATCATGAAGTTTGAAATAACACGATGAAAAATTGTATTGTCGTAGAACTTATCTTCTATGTATTTTTTGAAATTTTCTACAGTTATCGGGGCCTTATCGGCGTCCAAATCAATGGTGATAGTGCCGTGGCTTGTTTCCATTTTGATCATTTTGTATTCAACCCGTCATAAAATAAAAAGTATAACATGAGAAATTGGATGCGATAAAATGATGTTCTTATTTGCCACAGAGGACACAGAGAAAAGTAAAATCATAAGATGTGTAAAAACTCAAGAAAGCAACAGACAAAATTCAGTTAAAGGTTTTAAGTCTTTTTACACAAGAAGGGTTTCCTCGGTGCTCTCTGTGTCCAGGGTAAAAAGGGTTTTGATGTCTACGGTGTCCATGATTTTCCTTTTCCGGTAAAATCAGAGTTTTATATCTGCCGGATATACTAAGGAACCTCTGATCAATTCATGAACGCGTATCTTATGTCTAAAATATCCAGCTATTACGTGTGGTTTACGCCTCAAACCTGAATATTTTAGATCGCAATCCACTTCGTCCAGACACATCAGAGGTTCCCTAAATTATTATGCTTCAAATCTATAACAGCCTTACCCGTAAAAAAGAGAAATTTAAACCGATCGTTCCCGGTAAAGTGGGTATCTATGTCTGTGGGATGACGGTATATGATCTATGTCACATTGGCCACGCCAGAGTCATGGTCGTCTTTGATCTGGTAACCCGCTACCTGCGCGACCGAGGGTTTGACGTTAACTATGTACGGAATATCACTGACATTGATGACAAGATAATCGCCAGAGCAAAAGAAAATGGCGAGAGCATTAAAAAACTGACCGGGCGTTTTATTGAAGCCATGCATGAGGACATAGACCGACTAGGCGTTTTGCGTCCTGATCATGAGCCCCGTGCCACTCGACACATGGATGGGATCCTCTCTCTGATTGGTAAGCTGATAGAAAATGGTTATGCCTATCAGACAAAATCGGGTGATATCTGTTTTCGTGTACGGAAGTTTGAGCAGTATGGGCAATTATCCGGTGAATCACTGGATAATCTGCAGGTTGGCGCACGTGTAGACGTGGAAACCAGTAAGGACGATCCATTGGATTTTGTCCTGTGGAAGCAGGCCAAGCCCGGTGAGCCGAGTTGGCCATCAGAGTGGGGCGATGGACGTCCCGGTTGGCATATAGAGTGTTCGGCCATGTCCATGGAGACGCTGGGTGAGCACTTCGATATTCATGGTGGAGGCCAGGATCTTCGCTTCCCGCATCATGAAAATGAGATTGCCCAATCAGAGTGTGCCACGGGCCATCACTTTGTAAATCTCTGGATGCATAATGGTTTTGTCCGTATTGATGATGAAAAAATGTCGAAATCACTGAACAACTTTTTCACTATTCGTGATGTGCTGGATGCTTATCACCCGGAAATTCTCCGCTATTTCATCATTAACAGCCACTACCGTAGTCCTTTGAATTACAGTGATGAAACTCTGGATCAGTCAAAAGCATCGCTGGAGAGTTATTATCTTACGCTTGATGGTCTGGATTTAGAAAAAGATGCCGTACTTGATACTGAAATATCGGCACCGTTTATTACCGCTATGGATGACGATTTTAATACACCGGGGGCATTGTCCGTCCTTTCAGTTTTGCGTCGTGATATCAATACAGCACGTCAGTCAGGTAAAGTGAATAAGGCCCGATTTCTGGGTGGCCAACTTAAGGCGATGGGTGCGATTATTGGTTTATTTCAACTGCGACCGATCGAGTTTCTGCGAGGTATTTCTGGGGACAACGATTCCGGCGGGTTGGCTGACGCCGAAGTGGATACGCTGGTTGAAGAGAGAACCCGTGCACGTGCTGATAAAAAATGGGCAAGGGGTGATGAGATTCGGGACGTGCTCAAACAGGCGGGTATCGTACTTGATGATTCAGCTAGCGGTACTCGCTGGCGCAGGGAATGACAGGGTTTTTCCCGTGTTATTTTGCCATAATAGAAAAAATAATTTCAAAAAGCCCGTTTTATCTATTGACCGCACACGGTCTTATTAGTAAGTTCTAATATTTGGCAGAGCTAAGCAGAATCAGCTTTTCGCCATCATTGGGAAGCTGATCACTTATCAGCGGCATATTAATTATTTGAGGGAAAATAAGTGGAGTTATCCGGTGCGGATATTCTGGTGAAGGCGTTGGCGGATGAGGGTGTAGAATTTCTTTTCGGCTACCCGGGTGGCGCAGCGCTGCATATCTATGATGCACTTTATCGACAGGATAAGGTGAAACATATTCTGGCACGGCATGAACAGGGTGCAGGCCATGCCGCGGATGGTTTTGCTCGTTCTAGCGGCAAACCAGGCGTGGTTCTGGTGACATCAGGTCCTGGTGTTACAAATGTCGTTACGCCAGTGGCTACGGCACATATGGATTCTATTCCAATGGTCATTATTACCGCCCAGGTTTCTTCACACCTGATAGGTGATGATGCCTTTCAGGAGGTTGATTCCATTGGTATCACGCGGCCCTGCGTGAAGCATAATTTCCTTGTTAAAGATGTCCGTGATCTTGCCACGACGATCAAAAAGGCCTTCTATGTTGCGACATCAGGCAGGCCAGGTCCAGTTGTAATCGATATACCAAAGGATATTACGGCTGACAAGGCAGAATACATTTATCCAAAAAGTATCAACATGCGCTCCTACCAACCGGTTATTGAGGGCCACCCGGGGCAGATACGCAAGGCGATTCAAGTATTGCTTTCTGCAAAACGACCTGTCATTTATTCAGGTGGCGGAATAATCGCATCGAATTGCAGTGACAAGCTAAGGGAGTTGGTTCGCTTGCTCGGCTACCCGTGTACTAATACTTTAATGGGGCTGGGCGCTTATCCGGCTACTGACCCATTGTTTATCGGCATGTTGGGCATGCACGGAACCTATGAGGCAAACCTGACCATGCATGAGTGTGATGTCATGCTCTGCCTGGGTGCACGTTTTGATGATCGAGTAACCGGTGATACAAATAAATTTAGCCCTTACGCAAAGATCATACACGTTGATATAGATCCTTCGTCTATCAGTAAAACAATATCCGTGGATATTCCTGTCGTCGGTTCAGTTGATGTCATCCTTGACGAAATGATCCGTCAGATCAAGAAATCAGACCGTAAGCCGGATACCGAGGCGCTACAGAAGTGGTGGGTACAGATTGATGGCTGGCGTAAGATTGATTGTATGGCTTATGACCGTAACAGCGAAATTATTAAACCACAATTTGTCATTGAAAAATTGTACGAAGTCACACAGGGTGATGCCTTTGTAAGCTCCGATGTTGGCCAGCACCAGATGTTTGCCGCCCAACACTACAAATTCGACAAGCCACGACGTTGGATAAATTCCGGTGGACTGGGAACGATGGGTTTTGGCCTGCCTGCTGCGATGGGCGTGCAATTTGCACATCCCGATGCGACTGTGGCCTGCGTGACAGGCGAGGGAAGTATTCAGATGTGTCTGCAGGAGCTCTCAACCTGTAAACAGTACGATTTACCGTTGACCATTGTCAATCTGAATAACAGATACCTTGGTATGGTGCGTCAATGGCAGGAATTTTTCTATGATCGACGTTACTCTAATTCCTACATGGACGCCCTTCCTGATCTGGTTAAACTGGCTGAGGGATATGGCCATATCGGGATCAAGATTGAGGAACCCTCTGATGTGGAAGGGGCCTTAAAGGAAGCACTGTCTGATAAATCAAGATTGTATTTCCTCGATTTTATTACCGACCAAACTGAGAATGTCTATCCAATGATCGGGGCAGGAAAGGGACATCATGAAATGCATCTTTCACCCCGGAGTGCGGGTGGTGATGAAGAGAGGGAACTCGCCTAATATGGAGCCTCTGATCAAGAACAATTATTCCAGGCTTGTAAAAATCGCCCATATTTCCCCCGAAGATCGCCGTAATAGAATGATTATTACGACTCACTTCCTGAAAAATATGAACGGTTTCTCCTGCGCCTGTCTCTAATCAACTTAGTCAGAGGTTCCATATGCGACACATCATCTCAATATTGATGGAAAATGAATCGGGTGCACTGTCCCGGGTAGCCGGCCTGTTTTCAGCTCGTGGTTATAACATCGAGTCATTGACCGTTGCCCCGACAGAAGATGCCAGTTTATCGCGTATGACCCTGGTGACGAGTGGTTCCGACAGGGTGGTTGAGCAAATCACCAAACAGCTAAATAAACTGATTGATGTCGTGAAGTTGATCGATCTCGTTGAGAACGAGCATATCGAACGTGAGATCAGTCTGATCAAGGTTCGCGCAACCGGTAGCGGCCGGGATGAAATCACCCGTCTGGTTGAGGTTTTTCGGGCTCGAATACTGGATGTCACAGATACCAGTTATACCATCGAGTTGACGGGTAGCTATGGTAAAATCGATGCCTTTTTGAAGGCAGTCCCGAATGACAGCATAATTGAAGTTGTGCGCTCCGGTGTGTTGGGTATTGCCCGGGGCGAAAAGGGGCTGCGACTTTAGCGGCACATTCAATTAAATTAATTGTTTTTTCCCGCCGGACTTTCCGGCATGTATTAGTTCAAGAGGATTATCATGAAGGTTTATTACGACAAAGACGCTGATCTTTCCGTTATTAAAGGAAAGAAGATTGCCATTATAGGGTATGGTTCACAGGGGCATGCCCACGCAAATAATCTTAATGAGAGCGGGCTTTCCGTTGTCGTTGGGTTACGTGAAGGCTCTGCCTCGCGCGTCAAGGCTGAATCAGCCGGACTGCAGGTGGCAAATATCGCAGAC
Organism: Gammaproteobacteria bacterium; assembly: GCA_013150915.1. GTDB lineage: Bacteria > Pseudomonadota > Gammaproteobacteria > BMS3Bbin11 > BMS3Bbin11 > BMS3Bbin11. The sequence continues at coordinate 18,807 of JAADJE010000094.1, read as the reverse complement.
GCGGTTGCCATGTCTGATGTCGTCATGATACTTGCTCCAGATGAGAAACAGGCTGAGCTATATAGCAAGGAGATTGAGCCAAATCTTAAAGCGGGCGCAGCACTTGCCTTTGCGCACGGTTTTAATATCCATTTCGGTTATATCAAGCCCGCTGAAGATATGGATGTATTCATGGTTGCACCAAAAGGCCCTGGACACCTGGTTCGCTCAACCTATACCCAGGGTGGCGGTGTACCGACGCTGATTGCCGTCGCACAGGATGCGACAGGAAACGCCAAGAATATTGCTCTGGCCTATGCTTCAGCAAATGGTGGCGGACNGAGCCGGTATCATTGAAACCAGTTTCCGTGAAGAGACTGAGACTGATTTATTCGGTGAACAGGCTGTACTCTGTGGTGGTGCAACAGAACTGGTGCGCGCAGGTTTTGAAACCCTGACTGAGGCGGGCTATGCGCCGGAAATGGCCTATTTTGAATGTTTGCATGAGCTTAAACTCATTGTCGATCTTATGTATGAAGGCGGTATCGCCAACATGCGTTATTCAATTTCCAATACCGCTGAGTACGGTGATCTGACCCGTGGACCGCGCATTGTGACTGACGAAACCCGGGCTGAGATGAAAAAGATTCTCGGCGAAATCCAGTCCGGCCAGTTTGCAAAAGAATGGATGAATGAAAACGCTAACGGCTGCAACAATTTTTATGCCCTGCGTGAAAAAGGTGAATCACATCCCATAGAAGAAGTCGGTGCAAAACTACGTGATATGATGCCATGGATTTCTGCCAATAAGATTGTTGATAAGACAAAGAACTAAGCCGGCACACGAGCATCAGGCAAGCAGACTGTGAAGAGTTCACACCCAATTTTTGCGCGTGAGGGATGGCCGTTTATTGCTGGCAGTCTAGCCATATCTGTCATAATTACCCTTGTTTGGGGATGGTTCTGGGCATCACCCTGGTGGCTGATTGCGATCTTTTGTATTCAGTTCTTTCGTGATCCGCCCCGAAAGCCAGAAGCCGGGCCAAATGATGTTGTTTGCCCGGCCGACGGCAAAGTCATTTTTGTTGGCAGGATGAAAGACCCTTATCTTGATCGTGAAGCATCGAAAATTAGTGTATTCATGAATGTGTTTAATGTGCATTCGAATAAATCTCCGGTTAAAGGTGTGATTAAAAAACGCTGGTATCGTCCCGGTTCCTTCGTTAACGCCGCTTTTGATAAGGCGGCCGAGGAAAATGAACAGAATGCTTTATGGATAAAGACCGAAAATGATCTGGATATCACCTGTATCCAGATTGCCGGCCTGGTTGCCAGACGTATCCTCTGTTACGTGGATGAGGGCGATACATTGCAGCCCGGGCAGCGCTATGGCTTTATTCGTTTCGGGTCGAGAGTCGATCTCTATTTACCTGAAGGAACGGAAATGAAGGCAAGCATTGGTGACACAGTTAAATCCGGGCTAGATATTCTTGCTGTGTTGCCGGAAATAGCAGCCTGAAAACAGGTTGTTTTCATTACCCCTACGCATGGCGTGATCTACAAAGACAATCCCTATGAAAACTATCATTCTCAAAAGCAAAGCCGGCAGACGGTTTAAGCAGGGGCACCCATGGGTATTCAGCAACGAATTAGAAAAACCGGCTGAACGTCCGGAGGCTGGAGACATTGTCAGCCTGCGCCAGCAGGATGGGACTTTTCTGGCATACGGTTTTTATCATCCCAACTCACTGATTGCATTTCGTGCATTGACAGGAGAGGAAGAACTGCCGGGTGAAGCCTTCTTCTCACAACTGATCGATCAGGCCATCTTACTGAGAGAAAAGGTTTACCCACAATCGAATGCCCGACGTCTCATCCATTCTGAAAGCGACGGCTTACCAGGGTTGATTGTTGATCAGTTCGATGATGTATTGAGTGTGCAGATCAACTCTGCAGGCATGGAACGACTCATTGAAATGCTGTTGCCTTTACTCAAACAGAAGATGTCAGCGAAAAACATCGTCATGCGTAATGATTCCTCTCTTAGAAACCTGGAAGGTCTCAGGCAGTACACAGCTGTCTGGCAGTCGGATGAAAAAGAGGTGGCAGCGGATATTACAGAAAATACTATCCATTACCGTGTTGATGTCATCAATGGTCAAAAAACAGGTTTCTTTATAGATCAGCGAGAGAATCGTCTGGCCTTCAGGCGATTTATTGAGGAAGGAGACCGGGTCCTCGATGCCTTCTGTAATGATGGTGGATTTGCGCTTAATGCGCTGGTTGCCGGTGCTGCACATGTTGATGCGGTTGATGTCTCTGAATCGGCCCTGGCCAGGGCCGAAAAAAATGCCAGTCTCAATAATCTAAGTGAAAGGATCCAGTTCAGTAAAGTAGATGTGATGAAATGGCTGCCGGGTTTGAAGCCGGAAACCTTGTATGATGTAGTCAATCTTGATCCACCGACCTTCGCATCAAACCGTAAATCCATACCGGTAGCCCGCAAGGCCTACAGAAAATTGCATGGTTCAGCTATGCAGGTGTTGAAGGCAGGCGGTATTCTCTCTACAGCTTGCTGTTCACACCATATTTCTGAAGAAGATTTTCTTGATTCTATTCAGCAGGCAGCTATTCGGACTGGACGCCAGTGTCAGATGCTGTTTCGCGGTGGCCCCCCGGCAGATCATCCTGTGTTACTGGCCATGCCGGAATCAGGTTATCTAAAATTTCATATTTTTCGAGTGCTATAGTCTTCATATATCAAATTATTTAGAAGGTACTCATGTCAAATCCTGTTCTAACACTTCATGTTACTACTGTGTTGTTAAGCATCTCCGGTTTTATTTTTCGGGGTATTCTTCATCTGAGAGATTCTGATCTACTTAACAGAAAATGGTTGAAGATCTCTCCTCACGTTAATGATACCTTATTGATCATAAGTGCTATTATTCTAGTACAGCAGGCGGGTTTGAATGTGTTAACAACGCCCTGGCTACAGGCAAAAATTGTTGGCCTTATTTTGTATATTGCACTTGGCATGACCGCATTTCGCTTTGCTAAAACAAAAAAGGTTCGCCTGCTGGCGTGGATCGGGGCGATCATTGTTTTTTCTTATATCGTGGCGGTTGCTGTATCGAAGAATCCGCTGGTTTGGTTAAATATACTGTAACCTTGCCTCGGCGCGATTCGTTTAATAATGAAGCAATCGCGCCGAGGCAACGCGCCTACGAATAAATATATAATACCTTTAATTTTATATTCTGGATGATACTGGATTGGAACTAATCTTCGGTCTGCATAACTTGAAACCCGCGGAAACCCCCTGCGTAGCAACCATTGGGAACTTTGACGGTGTGCACCTGGGCCATCAGGCTGTTATTGGACAGTTGGCAGAAAAGGCAGCAGTGATGAATCTGCCGACTACGCTGATTACCTTTGAGCCCACACCGGCTGAGTATTTTTCCGGGGATTATGCCCCTGCAAGGCTATCTACTTTCCGCGAGAAATATGTCACGCTAAAACGCTTTGCTATTGACCGAGTTCTGGTTTTACCCTTCAACCAACGTTTGGCATCTATGGAGGCAGATGACTTTATCTACCAGATACTGATTGAAGGGCTGGCGATTCGTTACCTGGTAGTCGGTGATGATTTTCGATTTGGTAAGGACAGGGCTGGAGACTTCCATCTGTTGCGACAGGCTGGAAAAGATAACGGGTTTACCGTGGTCTCTATGCCAAGTTTTCGTGTCGATGGCGAACGGGTGAGCAGCTCGGCTATCAGGCAGGCCCTGGCAGACGGTAACTTTGATCGTGCTGAGCGTATGCTGGGCCGTCACTACCATATGACGGGTAAGGTTGCCCCGGGTGATAAACGTGGTCGTCAGTGGGGTTTTCCTACTGCGAACATAAATATGAAGCGCAAGGTCATTCCTTTACGCGGAATCTTTGCGGTAGAGGTGTTCGGTCTTGACCGTGAGCCGGTGTTCGGTGTTGCCAATCTCGGTACACGTCCGACTGTTTGTGGCATGCGCACTCTGCTTGAAGTTCATTTATTCGATTTTGATGAACAGATTTATGGCAGGCGGATCAATGTAATTTTTCGACACAAGATCCGAGAAGAAATACGTTTTGAATCTTTTGATGCCTTGAAAGAGCAGATTGCACAAGATGTTATCAGTGCCAGGGAGTATTTTTCGACGATTTGATCCTCCGATTCAAACGACACAACAAGTACTGTGAAAAACCTGTCGTCCATGTTAATTTCCGCTATTCCCGTACATTCTTAAATAAAAAAGACCCGCTGTATGACCGATTACAAGATGACCATCAACCTGCCTAAAACCGGTTTTCCAATGAAAGCTAATTTGGCCAATCGTGAACCGGAATTTCTGAAAAAATGGGGGCAGAAACTCTATCAGCGTATTCGTGACGAACGCGCTGAAGCACCAAAATATATATTGCATGATGGACCACCCTATGCCAATGGTAATATTCATATCGGTCATGCCGTCAATAAGATACTGAAAGATATCATCATTAAATCTCGTACTCTGGAGGGTTATGATGCGCCCTTCATCCCAGGCTGGGATTGCCATGGTTTGCCTATTGAGCTACAGGTAGAGAAAAAATCCGGCAAGGCCGGGGTTAATATCGATGCCAACAGTTTTCGGCGGAAATGCCGCGAATATGCGCAGAAACAGGTCGATTGCCAACGTGAGGATTTCAAGCGCCTGGGAGTACTGGCTGACTGGGAGAATCCCTACCTGACGATGGCACCCGAAAATGAAGCTGAAATTGTCCGTTCCTTGGGGCGCATAATGGAACAGGGCCATCTTTTTCAGGGTGCGATGCCTGTACACTGGTGTATTGATTGTAGATCCGCACTGGCTGAAGCGGAAGTGGAGTATCAGGATAAATCATCACTGGCGGTAGATGTCGCTTTTCATGCGGTCGATGGAACATCTGTCTGTAAAGCCTTTGCTCACGATTCCAGTAATGAAACAGTTTCCTTTGTCATCTGGACAACTACCCCCTGGACATTGCCTGCCAATCAGGCCGTTGCCTTGCACCCGGATTTGGACTATGTGCTGGTCAGATTTAATGAGAAACATAGAGGACTCTACATTTTCGCAACGGAGCGACTTGATTCAGCTTTAACCCGCTACGGGATTGAAGATTATATACAGCTTGGAAGTGTGCGTGGTCAGGTGCTGGAAGGGATAAAACTTAAACACCCGTTTTACGACCGTGTGGTACCGGTTATCCTGGGGGAGCATGTAACAACAGAAGCAGGTACCGGTGCAGTGCATATTGCCCCCGGCCATGGCCAGGAAGATTTTATTGTTGGCAAAAAATATAATCTGAAAGTTGATAACCCTGTTGCGGGCAATGGTGTCTTTGTTGAGGGTACGCCGTTGTTTGCCGGTGAGCATGTGTTCAAGGTGAATGCACATATTGTTGAAGTGCTACAGGAACAGAAGGCCCTGTTATTCTCAGAATCTATCACGCACAGCTATCCACATTGCTGGCGCCATAAAACACCTATTATATTCCGCGCTACACCACAATGGTTCATCAGCATGGATCAGGCAGGACTGCGTGACCGTGCGCTGGAGGAAATAAATAAAGTTCGCTGGCTACCCGAATGGGGGCAGGCTCGTATCAAAGGCATGATCGAGAGCCGTCCCAACTGGTGTATCTCCCGACAACGGCACTGGGGCTCACCGATCGCCCTGTTTGTTCATGTTCAAACGGGCGCGCTGCACCCGCGCAGTAATGAAATCCTGATGCAGGTGGCTGACCGCATCGAGCAGGGCGGGGTAGAGGCCTGGTTTGAAATGGATGCGGTGGAACTGCTCGGTGATGAAGCGGATGAGTATCAGAAAATCCCCGATATCCTGGATGTCTGGTTTGATTCAGGTGTTTCCCATGCCTATGTTCTGGATAAAAGAGCTGGCCATTCATCCCCTGCAGATCTCTACCTGGAAGGCTCCGATCAGCACCGGGGCTGGTTCCAGTCATCGATATTGAGTTCCGTTGCAATGAAGGGCAGCGCACCCTATAAAACGGCATTAACACATGGCTTTGTTGTCGATGCGGACGGTAACAAAATGTCCAAATCAAAAGGTAATGTGGTTCCTCCACAGAAAATCATTAATACCATGGGTGCTGACATTATCCGTTTGTGGGTGGCGGCATCAGATTACCGCAATGAGATGACGATTTCGGATGAAATCATCAAGCGTACTGCTGACGCCTACCGCCGTATACGTAATACCAACCGCTTTTTGTTAGGTAATCTGAATGGTTTCGATCCAGTATCTGATGCGGTAGATATTACAGAGCTAATCGAAATTGACGCATGGGCGATAGCCCGTTGTCAGGAAATTGATAATCTGGTGATAGGGGCTTATGAAGATTTTTCCTTTCATCATGTCTATCAGGCCGTGCTGCAGTTCTGCGTCAACGATATGGGTGGTTTTTATCTGGATATCCTTAAAGACAGATTGTATACCACGCCTATGGGAGGTCAGGCACGGCGTTCTGCACAGACGGCAATGGCTCACATACTGGAGTCTCTGGTGCGCTGGATGGCGCCGGTGTTGAGTTTTACTGCTGAAGAAATCTGGTCGTACATGCCAGGTAACAGAGATGACAGCATATTCCTTCAGCAATGGCATAAACTACCTGCAATTGAGGGCAATGTTTCCTTATTAAAACGCTGGCAGGTTGTCACCGTCCTTAGAGATGGCGTGTCACAGGCTCTGGAAGTACTGCGTAAGGAGGGTATCATTGGCTCACCCCTGAATGCGGAGGTCAGTATTTATACGGAGGGCCGTACACTGGAATTACTGCAGTCTTTCGCTGATGAATGCCGTTTCATTTTTATTACCTCCTATGTACACGTTTATCGTATTGAAGATGGAAATAGGAATGCTAAGGAACTGAAAAACTGGGCACAGTCCCTGGATGACTGGGGTGATGATATCGTGGCTATAGAGGTCACTGCGACAGAAAAAGAAAAATGTATACGATGCTGGCATCATCGTGAGGATGTCGGTAGTCACCCACAGCACCCCGAAATCTGTGGTCGCTGTATTCAAAATATAGATGGTGAGGGCGAGGTCAGGCGTTATGTCTGATAGTGATTCATCCGTGACAGACAGCCCGGGCTGTGACCGCGCAATTTGCACTGGCAGCTGGCTGCTTCTGTTGATTGTTGTTGTGGATCAAGTGAGTAAATTTCTGGCTGAAGCGTTTCTTATTTTCCATCAGCCAGTAGCAATTATCCCGTCCCTGAATTTTATGCTGGCCTATAATACCGGTGCGGCATTCAGTTTTCTGGATCAGGCAGGAGGTTGGCAGAATACATTTTTCATTATAGTTGCTGTTTTGATGTCTCTCGTATTGCTGGTAATTTTATATCGGACAGCACGCAAGGAATTACAATTCAGTGTTGCCCTCTGGCTGGTGCTGGGGGGCGCAATTGGTAATCTTATCGATCGTATACGTTTACAAAAAGTAGTGGATTTCATCGATTTTTATGTGGGCCAATGGCATTTTGCCACATTTAATATTGCTGATATGGCTATTAGCATGGGTGCCTTCCTGTTGATCATGGATGCGCTTAATTTTCATCTTATTAAATACAGGAAGAAGTAATGATAGCCAATAGTGTTATAAAGGTCGACAGCAAGGTGACCCTAAGGTATGCAGTATCCCTGGCAGACGGTACAGTCATCGAAGAGACAGGCGATAAGCCGGAAACTATTCAGCTTGGTCAGGGCGAATTCATAAATGAGCTGGAGCAAAAACTATACGGCCTGGCGGTGGATGATACCGATGAAATTATCATCCCTGCTTTAGATAATTTGTTTGGTGATTATGATGAGTCGCGTATAAAACGTGTTGATCACTCAGTATTTGATGATGGTGCGCCAGCACAACAGGGAACCGTCATAGAATTTACTTTGCCAAACGGGTCTACTGTCCCGGGCATTATTCGGGAGGTAACTGATGAAAATGTTCTGGTTGATTTCAACCACCCCCTGTGTGGTAGGGATATCATGTTATCCGTTGATATAATCTCAATAGAAAATGCCTGATCATTACCGGGGCCTGGCAGGTAACAAATGGAAATATTGAGAGCAAGCCCACGTGGTTTTTGTGCTGGTGTTGATCGTGCCATAGAGATAGTGGAACGTGCACTGGAACAGATTGGTGCCCCGATATATGTACGGCATGAAGTCGTTCACAATCGCTTCGTAGTTAACAGGCTAAAACAGGCCGGCGCTGTATTTGTCGATGAACTGGAAGATGTGCCGGATGAGCAAACTGTCATATTCAGTGCGCATGGCGTACCACTTTCCGTCAGGTATGAAGCAGAACGGCGTAATCTCAGGGTATTTGATGCAACCTGCCCCTTAGTGACAAAAGTTCACAGAGAAGTTATGCGGCATCATGCGAATGGTTACCAATGTATACTTATTGGCCATGCCGGTCACCCGGAAGTAGAAGGGACTATCGGTCAAATTGATACAGGCATCACTCTGGTAGAAAAGCCTGAAGATGTTGAGAAGCTGGGTCTTGGTGAAATCAAAAAATTGGCCTATGTCACACAAACAACCTTATCCATTGATGATACGGCGAATGTTATTGCTGCACTAAAACGACGTTATCCCAATATCCAGGGACCGCGAAAGGACGACATTTGTTATGCCACGCAGAACAGGCAGGATGCGGTTAAAAGATTGGCGGAAAAGTGTGACATGGTATTCGTTGTCGGGTCTACAAACAGTTCCAATTCGAATAGATTAAGAGAGCTGGCGGAGAAGAAGGGTGTCCGTGCCTATCTGATCGATAATAAAGATGAGGTTGACCCTAAATGGCTACAGGATATAAATATACTTGGAATCACGGCGGGAGCTTCGGCACCTGAGGACCTGGTCGAGGGGGTCATTCGGCGTTGTCAAAAGCTAACCTCCGCTACGGTCAGCGACCTTACCGGACCGGTAGAGAACGTTACTTTTGCCCTGCCAAGATCGTTGCGATAAGGGATAAGAAATCTGATGCCGTCATGGATCTGGTGCTCCGAATGTCGACTAAAAATACGGCCGCCCGATTGTTTCAATCCACTAAATCCAGTAAAGTCCCGCAGCCCGCGAGATACCGTATTTCGAATTATTGGACGTATAAGGCCGGGGTAGCTCAGTTGGCAGAGCAACTGATTCGTAATCAGTAGGTCGGCGGTTCGATTCCGCCTCCCGGCACCGTTCTATGGCCCCCTGATTAATTAAAAATTGGTTTTCTGTCTCATAGGGTATGATCTACGTAACCATTTTTTTGAGGTTAGGGCATATAACAGGGACTTGATAGCTTGCCCTCCTTGAATTCTATGCGTCCGATAGGTTTCTAGTAAATTTTGAGTGATTTCTTCTTTTCGGTGCGTGCCCTTGATGGCTTGCTACGTCTCAATTTGATTGATACCCGGTTTCTTTCTCTTTCACGGGAGCGATGTTTTTTCGCTTTGGATCGCTCTGATTCTCTGTTTTTTCTGTCGAGAGATTTCAAGTAGTCATCCAGTCTTTTTTCAGCTGTTCTTGCCTGATCTTTCTCACGTTTTTCGATTTGTCTGACTTCTTCGTACAACGCAGAATTTCTTTTCATTGCCTCCTCGTAGGCGGACTCATCAAAATTGCTATGAATCTCGATACGTTGTTGAATGCTGGCTGTGGATGGTGGTGTATCACCATAGTGTATCTGTCCTGAAGCATCAGTCCATTTCTGGATGCTATCAGAAAAAGCGGGATTGCAGCTAAGTAGAAATAAAAACAGCGTTGCTTTTCTCATTCCAATTCCCTCCATGGATAATGAATCGAGTAGGGCTAATTATCTTACGGGTTCTTCAAGAGAGCAAGGTCTTTGGGATTATAAGTACAGGGTTTCATTATGCCTGCATGATACAATCAGGCCGTATTGAGAGTGATTTCTGGAATCAGTATGGAAATATATAAAAAGTTCAGTATAGAAGCTGCGCATCGGTTGACCAATCTACCACCAACGCACAAATGCTCGCGGTTGCATGGTCACTCTTTCGAGCTAGAACTGCGAGTCAGCGGGGATGTCGATGAAGCGCATGGCTGGGTGCAGGATTTTGCTGAAATCAAGCAGATCTTCAAGCCGATTTATGAACAGTTGGATCACCACTATTTAAATGAGATTGAAGGACTTGGCAACCCAACCAGCGAGAATCTTGCGAAGTGGGTCTGGCAGAAGCTAAAGCCCGATCTTCCTTTATTGTCTACGATTGTAGTGAGAGAAACCTGTACCGCTGGCTGTATTTACAAGGGGCCTGACAGCCATGAGACTTAAAGTATACCCAATTGCAGCCGTATTTCTAATTTTAATTGCGGCTAATCTGCAACCTGCAGTGGCCAGTACCCTGGTCTATTGCTCGGAAGGAAGCCCGGAGACATTTAATCCGCAGTTGAGCGCATCCGGTACTACCTTTGATGCGTCTTCCCGGCAGATTTATAATAGACTGGTTGAATTCAAACTGGGTACGACTGAAATCGTGCCGGGCCTGGCATTGCGTTGGGATATAAGTGAAGACGGCCTGGAATATACCTTTTATTTGCGTAAGAAAGTCAGTTTTCACAGCACAAAATATTTTACACCGAGCCGAGACTTTAATGCCGATGATGTTCTGTACAGTTTTAATCGGCAGCGTAATACTTCCGCCCCCTGGTATAAGGTTTCCGGTGGTGTCTACAAATATTTTAACGACATGGGATTCAATAAGCTGATCAGGGATGTGATCAAGCTTGATGACTACCGTATCAAAATTGTTCTCAACAAACCAGACAGTCCTTTCCTTTCCAATATGGCAATGGATTTTGCTTCAATTTTGTCAAAAGAATATGCGGATTCTGTCATGAAGGCCGGGAGACCCGAACAACTTGATATAAAACCGGTCGGTACCGGCCCTTTCATGTTCGTAAAATATGAAAAAGATGCTTTCATACGTTATCGTGCGCACCCCGGCTACTGGAGGGGTAGGGAGAAGCTCGATAAACTGGTCTTTGCCATTACCGTTGACCCATCGGTGCGTTATGCACGATTGAGGACAGGTGAATGCCAGGTGATGGCCTATCCTTTACCGACAGATATCAAATCGATGAAGAAGAATCCTGCTATCAAAGTGGCTGAGCAGCCTGGCCTTAATACGGCCTACTGGGCTTTTAATGTACGCAAGGCTCCATTTGACCAGGCACGAGTCAGGCAGGCGATGAATTATGCGATTAACCGGCAGGCGATACTGGATGTTATCTACCAGGGGACTGGAAAAATTGCTGACTCTGTTATCCCGCCCACCATCTGGTCATGGAAAGCACTCGATAATGTTTATGTTTACAACCCCGATCGGGCAAAAAAGCTACTGGCTGAGGCTGGTTTTGCCGGGGGTTTCGATACGAATATCTGGGCCATGCCTGTGCAGCGCCCCTATAACCCGAACGCGCGGAAGATGGCGGAACTGATTCAGCAGGATTTATCAAAAATAGGCATCAAGGCGAATATTGTTACGTATGAATGGGGAACCTATCTAAAAAAATCCCGTGAGGGCGAGCATCAGACAATACTACTGGGCTGGACCGGCGACAATGGCGACCCCGATAACTTTTTTTCACCCCTGTTAAGCTGCGCTGCAGCCGAGACAGGTAATAACAGATCCTTCTGGTGTAATAAAGAGTTTGATGATTTGATATCTCTGGCACGTGTTGAACAGGAACAGGGGAAAAGGAAAAAATTGTACAGGCGCGCAGAAGTTATTTTCAAACAGGAGGCTCCCTGGATGACGATAGCGCATTCAGTTCGGTACCAAGCGTATCTGAAAAGTGTCCAGGGTTTAAAAATGGACCCGTTTGGTGGCATATATTTTTCAGGGGTTAGTCTTAAGTAGATCATCCGGACGGTTATGTCTCAACTACTGCTACGTCGACTACTGCTTATTGTCCCAGGTGTTCTCGGCATAACCGCACTGACATTTTTTCTGATCCGTCTGGCACCGGGTGATCCGATATTGTTACTGGCTGGGGAACGTGGTGTATCCGCAGAACGTTATGCCGAGTTACAGCATCAGTTTGGTTTTGACCAGCCCCTGTTTATCCAGTTTACGGATTATCTGTGGCAGGTACTTAATGGTGATCTTGGTACATCTGTGGTGACACAGACACCTGTACTGGAAGAATTCGGCAAACTGTTTCCCGCAACGCTAGAGCTGGCAGTCATCGCCATGATTATTGCTACCCTTATCGCTATACCCGCGGGGGTGTTGGCAGCAGTAAAGCGCAATACACTCATCGATCATTGTGTTACAGCCATTTCACTGGTCGGTTACTCCATGCCCATCTTCTGGTGGGCCCTGTTACTTATCCTGTTATTCTCGGTCAATCTGGGTTGGATGCCTGTCGCTGGTCGTCTCAATTTTATCTATGATATACAATCTGTTACTGGATTCATGTTGATAGACACCCTGCTGGCAGGTGATCAGGACGCCTTTTTAGATGCGCTGCATCATCTGGTTTTACCGGCTATCGTTCTTGCCACAATACCCCTTGCAGTGATAACACGTATGACCCGTTCCTCCATGCTGGAGGTACTGAAACAGGATTATATTCGTACGGCCAGAGCAAAAGGTCTATCAGAATACTCAGTTATTTTTAAGCATGCACTGAGGAATGCACTTATTCCAGTAATTACAGTTATTGGCCTCCAAATCAGTATTTTAATGACCGGGGCAATACTCACTGAAACTATTTTTTCCTGGCCAGGCATAGGCAAATGGATACTGGAGGCTGTTTATAGACGTGACTATCCGGTAGTACAGGGCGGCGTATTACTGATGGCGGGACTGGTCATATTGGTGAACACAACCGTTGATCTGCTTTATGTCGTGATTAATCCTGCGCTAAGGAAGCAAAAATGAAAAAAATCAGCCCATCTGAGGTTTTTGCTGATCTAACACCTCGCCAGGAGGTCTGGTATAAATTGCGTTCAAACCGTAGTGCAATGATGGCCCTTTGTGTATTACTGTTATTAATCACAGCGGCTGTATTGGCACCGTTAATTGTTTCTCATGATCCCTATGAGCAGCTTACCGATACGCTGCTCGCGCCACCCTACCCGGCGGATGGAAATAGACCGGGCTTTCTGTTGGGAACAGATGATCTGGGCCGCGACATATTTTCACGCCTCCTCTATGGTGCACGGTATTCATTATTTCTAGGTTTCGCCATCGTCCTTTTTTCTCTTGTTAGCGGGGTGATGATTGGGAGTATTGCGGGCATAAAACGCGGCCTGACAGAAACGCTGATTCTGCGTCTGATGGACATCATGCTTGCTGTTCCCACAATTCTATTGGCAATAGTCATTGTGGCAATATTGGGTGCCAGTCTGGTAAACGCTGCATTAGCGGTCAGTGTTGTACTGTTGCCGCATTTTGTGAGGATTACTCGCGCAGCGGTAATATCTGAAATGAGCAAGGAATATGTACTCGCTTCACAACTGGACGGTAGCAAGGGATGGCGTCTATTTTTCCGGACAATATTGCCCAACATTTCGGCGCCATTAATCGTTCAGGCGACGCTCTCCTTCTCCAATGCAATTCTGGATATCGCAGCACTGGGTTTTCTGGGGCTGGGGGCGCAACCGCCAATTCCTGAATGGGGCAGTTTATTATCATCATCGCGTGAATTGATCGAGGTGGCTCCATGGACAGTAACCTTACCCGGTCTGGCAATACTTATTACTGTGTTGGCCAGTAATCTGCTGGGTGATGGCCTGCGCGATGCACTGGACCCGAAGGTGGATGCATAATGAGCGATCCGGCCGTCCTGCTGGAGGTCGAAGACCTGAGTGTGGATTTTGAATTACGCGGTGTCAGTGTCAATGCCATTCAATCTGTTTCACTAAAAGTATCTGCCGGCGAGACCGTGGGGATAGTGGGTGAATCGGGTTCCGGTAAAAGTGTGACTTCACTGGCCATCATGGGCCTGATCAGGGAGCCTGGTTTTCTGCGCTCGGGTGCAGTCAGGATATTTGGCCAGGATATGCTTAAACTATCCAGCCGCCAGCGCAGAAAATATCTGGGCAGAGATATCGCGATGATTTTCCAGGAGCCAACAGAAAGTCTCAATCCCGTTTTCACCATAGCTCAGCAGATTGACGAAGCCTTGAAGCGGCATGGGGGTATGAATCGTACACAACGTATAAACCGTACACTGGAATTGATGAAGATTGTCGGTATGCCAGGGCCAGAGAAGACTCTGCGTTCATGGCCACATCAGCTGTCAGGTGGCATGAATCAGCGCGTTATGATTGCCATGGCAGTCGCCTGCAATCCTTCGTTATTGATTGCAGATGAGCCAACCACTGCTCTGGATGTCACTGTACAGGAGCAGATTCTTCATTTATTACACAAGCTGCAGCAGGAAAATAACATGGGGATGATATTTATTACGCATGACCTGTCAGTTGTATCAACTATCGCAGATAAAATTATCGTTATGTATGCCGGCCAGGTTGTAGAAATTTGTGCCACTAATGATCTATTTCAACAGGCATTGCATCCTTATACTGAAGCATTACTGAAAAGCCTCCCTGAAAATTATTCAAGAACAAACAAACGCATGGATAGCATTAAAGGCTCACAACCGGGAGCAGGGGAGACACTGCCGGGGTGTAGATTTCAGCCTCGATGCACCTATGCCCGCGAGCGATGCCGCCAGCAGGCGCCTGCCCTGAATACCATCGAGAATTATTCCTCGCGTACGGTACGGTGTTTCTATCCGTTAGTCAGTGACAATGATACCGGGAACACCTGATGTCTCTGCTAAGTGTCCATAAAATATCAAAATCCTATAAGGAAAGTACGGGTTTTCTAGGTATCAACGAAAAAAAGGTGCTGAGAGAAGTCAGCTTCCAACTTGAATCAGCACAAATCCTTGCCGTAGTCGGTGAGTCGGGGTCGGGTAAATCTACCCTGGCAAGGCAGATAGTGATGCTTGAACAACCGGACAGCGGTGAGATATTTCTTCATGGCGAGCCGTTACAGTCCGAAGCAACAGTGCATCAGAAAATAAGAATGATTTTCCAGAACCCTGCAGCTTCATTAAATCCACACAAACGTATTTATCAACAACTTGAAGAACCTTTAATCAACTGTGGCGATTTGTCCCAATCCGAACGGGGTAACAGGATCAGGGAAAACCTCGAACACGTTGGACTGAGCGCGGATCAGGCATCGCGTTACCCGCATATGTTTTCTGGTGGGCAGCGTCAGCGTATCGCTATCGCCAGGGCGCTCATTCTTAAACCGGAAATTATTGTGGCAGATGAGGCGGTTTCTGCGCTTGATGTTTCTATACAGGCTCAGATCCTTAATTTGATACTGGATTTGAAAGATGAAATGGGGATGTCATGGCTTTTTATTGCACATGATATTAGTGTCGTGAATGTTATCGCTGACAGGGTGATGGTGCTTTATGCAGGTAAGGTACTGGAAATCGGCTGTGTAAAAGATGTGCTGGGAAACCCGCTCCATCCTTATACCAGAAAACTTTTGCAGTGTGTCCCAAAAATGGGGGCCTCACTGAAAATTGTTTGTAATGAAAAGTTGTCCTATCCGGATATTGACCCCCCATCAATGGGATCCGTTTGTGTTTACAGGAACAGATGCCCATTGGCAGATAAAATCTGCGGGGAGTCAGAACCCCCAATGATGGGTTCAGCCAGCCAGTCAGTGGCATGTTTTAAAGTGTAATAGCGGGATATTCTTTAAAGGCTGTCATCACGCCAGCGACGCAATGAAATGGCCATGCCGGTAAAAAAGAAACCGATTAACAGGCCCATCCATACCTTAATATTCATAAAAAAACTGAGAATGTCATCAATCGAGGGCACACTTATACCGGCCGACATATTGAATCCTGGCAGTTGCTGTTCACTCAGGCTGTAGTTATAAGCCATCAGACTGCTCTCATTTCCTAGCTGCATCGACATAATGCCCAGGGGTAGTCGCTCCAGCAGGATTTCAGAAATGCCTGTTCCCAGCATGAAGCCGGTGTCGATAAAAACGAGGATTACCGGAATAAGAACGGCAATGATAATGGGTGGTTTACGGCACCAGACGGAGCAGAATAACAACCAGCCCATGACGGGAAAATACCAGATAGTCTGCTGTATAAGCAAAAATATTGAGAACAGGGATAAATCGGTTAGATCCGTTTCCTGCCACAATAAATCCACAGGATATTGATTGTAATAAAAGGCCAGGCTTTGTAGCCCCAGTGTTATGAAATTTGCCAGGGCGGCGGTAATAAATATGATGACCGGAATAATAATGACTGCTATCGCAAGCTTGGAGAGCACGGTCTGTTTATTTGAAACCGGCAGAGATTTCCAAAACAGGATGGTGCGATCCTTGCGTTCCCCATAAAGACTATCGAGCAGATAGAAAAACATTACAATAAGGAGCACGGAATTAATGATCATACCGGTAGTGATCAGTGTGCTATTGATGATGGCTGTCTGCTGAGCGGGTTTCAGTTGTGTAAAAAACCCGATATAACTGCTTAGTGAGCGGACTTCTTCTCCGCTGCTAATATTTAATGTGCCGACAGAACTGGCCAAAAGAAAAATAAAGGCAATATTAGCTACCAGGACAAAGGCAAGTAACGTTAACGGAATTCCCTTCAGGCTGGTGTGCTCCCATAGCTCACGCCGTAACAAAGCAGTAAAACTACGCATGGTGCCGGCCTTTGACTGCGGCAACAAACAGGTCAGCCAGATGCGGTGTCGATACCTCACCAAATTCATGTAGGCGTTGCGTGTCAGTATTCTCGAAAATCATCAGTGCTTCATTCAGCAGGTCTTTTTCGTAAACCGGATTTAATTTACGGGCCTGATCTGCTGTATCTTTTGAGGTTGTTAGCTGCACATAGTGATTAGCAATTTCTTCAATAGGCATGTTGATGATTATTTTGCCCTTATTTATGATTATGATATCGGTGAGGATGTGCTCAATCTCTTCGATCTGATGGGTGGTGATGAGTATGGTTCGTTGTGGGTCAAAATACTCATTCATCAACTGATCGTAAAATTCGGTGCGGTAGATGATATCAAGGCCCAGCGTCGGCTCATCCAGAACCAGCATGCGGGCATTGATCCCCATAACAATGGCCAGATGTAATTGTGTTTTCATGCCTCTGGAAAGGTGTTTGACTCGATGCGACTTGTTGATGTCGGTACGGGCAAGAAAGTTCAGTGATTTACGAAGGTCATAGGATGGGTGTGTGGATTCCATTAAATCAAGTAGCTGATCAACACGGATCCATTCCGGTAAGGAGGCTACATCAGAGATATAACTGATGTCATGCATCAGCTGGGCACGTTCGTTACGGGGGTTGCGCCCGAATACCTCAAGTTCACCACGGTATTTAATCAATCCCAGAATGGCCTTCAGCGTAGTCGATTTACCCGCACCATTGGGGCCGACAAGCCCGACGACACGCCCCGGTTTTATTTCAAAATCAATTTTATCTACAGCACGGAAACGGCCGTAGTTCTTTGTCAGCCCTTTTGCTGTGACCAGGGCTTTCATTTAGAATTTGGCAATAATGTATATCATGGTAGGGTTATTATAACTTACTGAGACAGGACAGACAGAAAAGGATGAAAGCGCTGGTGGAGATGTCGGCTGCAGATTTGCTTGCGAAGGGCTTGTCAGAGCCACCAAAGCAAATGCGGCTTGAGTTTGCGGGAACGCAACTGAATACCTTGGAATGGGGAGACTTGAGCCAGCCTGGCCTGCTGTTTTTGCATGGAGGGGCGGCACATGCAGGATGGTGGCGTTTTATTGCGCCTTTTTTTCTTCCTGATTATCACTGCATTGCCGTTGATATCAGTGGCCATGGTGACAGTGCCAGGCGGTCAAAATATACACCCGTCCTTTGGAGTGAAGAAGTGCTTGCACTGGTTCGCGACCGATCAATTTTCAAGTATTCTCCGGTCATAATCGGCCATAGCATGGGTGGTCTGATCGGTATCAGAGCGGCGGCGGTGCTTGGAAAAGAATTACCGGGGCTGGTGATCATTGACTCATCCGTCCGTCCTCGCCAGGTTAACCGTGTCGCCGAGGGAAATAAAAATGAGGGAGATACAGAAAGAAGAAGAAATGGCTCAAATCTTCTGGGGCAAAAAAGGATCTATGAAAATCGTCAACAGGCGCTAGCAAGGTTTCGCCTTATTCCGGCGCAACCGTGTAAAAATAAGGTGCTGTTGGAGTATATTGCCGCTGAATCAATCCGCAAGACTGATGATGGCTGGACCTGGAAATATGATCCGGAAGCATTTCGTAATCTACAGTCAGTATCGATATTTGATGAATTGAAAATAATCGTATGTCCAACAGCAATTATATATGGGCAGCATAGCAGGATACTTGATAGGGAAACGGCAGAAAATATGCGAAATGAGATCAGAAATGCTATGAAGATAATTGAAATAGCTGATGCATACCATCACATTATGCTGGATCAACCGGTAGTGTTGATAGAGGAACTTAAGCGGATTCTGAAGTGCTGGAAGTACTAAGGAACCTCAGATCATTGCTGTCCCATACCATCCACTGTCACTTTAATACAAACTTCGTATCAGACAAACAGCTAAAACATTTTTCCCTCGCCGGGTTCGCAGAGAACGCAGGGAAACCAAAGAAATAACCCTTTTCAATAAAAACAAAGATTTTGATCTCCCCGCGTTCTCTGCGAA